>CALBIE010000846.1 GCA_937893495.1 uncultured Verrucomicrobiales bacterium
TTCGTATTCCTGATGGGATGCGCCATGCAACAAAACAACTTGAAATATCCCGCCACGAAAACCGGTTCGCACGTCGATCTTCATCACGACATCGCGGTGCCGGATCCGTATCGCTGGCTGGAAGACGACAATTCAGCCGAGACCAAGTCGTGGGTCGAGGCGCAGAACAAGGTTACCTTTGCGTATTTGGATCGCATTCCCCAACGCGAGACCATTCGTAAGCGCCTGACCGAATTGTGGAACTACGAGAAATACGGCGTGCCGTTCAAGCAGGGCGGCCGCTACTTCTTCTCCCGCAATGACGGCTTGCAGAATCAGGACGTGCTGCTCGTCACGGATTCACTCGATACGGAACCGCGTGTATTGCTCGATCCGAACAAGTTGTCGGCCGATGGCACGGTTGCATTATCTCGCTATTCCATCAGCGAAGATGGCAATCTGATGGCTTACGGGATTTCCGTCGCGGGATCGGATTGGCAGGAGTGGAAGGTCCGTGACGTTCGCAGTGGCAAGGACCTCGATGACCATCTCAAGTGGGTCAAGTTTTCCAGCGCGTCCTGGTCAAAGGACAATAAAGGATTTTACTACAGTCGTTACGACGCACCGAAGGACGGTGAAAAACTCACCGGGCAGAATTACTTCCAGAAAGTATTTTATCACCAGGTCGGCACGAGCCAGTCAACGGACACGCTGGTTTACGAGCGACCTGATCACAAGGAATGGGGTTTCGGTGCCGGCGTGACGGACGATGGCAAATATCTGCTGGTCACCATCTGGCAGGGAACCGACCCGCGCAATCGCGTCTATTATCGCGACCTGTCGGAGAAAGGCGGCAAGGTCACCGCATTGCTGGACGACTTCGATGCCGACTACACGTTCGTTGATAACGATGGTCCGGTTTTCTATTTCTACACTGACTACCAAGCGCCGCGCGGTCGCGTCATTGCCATCGATATCCGCCAACCGGAGCGGGCGAACTGGCGCGAACTCATTCCCGAGGCGAAGGAAACCTTGCGAGGCGTCAATCTCTTAAACGATCAGTTTCTCTGCCAATACCTCAAGGACGCGCAAAGCCAGGTCAAAGTCTTCGACCGTACCGGCAAGTTCGTCCGCGAGATTGAATTGCCCGGGATTGGCTCCGCCGGCGGATTCGGCGGCAAACGAGCCGACGCTGAGACCTTTTATTCCTTCACCAGTTTCACCACGCCGGGCTCAATCTACCGGCTCGATTTGAAATCCGGGGTCAGCTCTGGTTTCAAGCAACCGAAAGTCGCGTTCAATGCGGGTGATTACGAGACGAAGCAGATCTTCTATCGCAGCAAGGACGGCACGCGTGTCCCCATGTTCATCACCCACAAGAAGGGGCTGACTCTCAACGGTCGCAACCCGACCTACCTTTACGGGTATGGTGGATTCAACATCAGCCTGACGCCGCGTTTCTCGATCAGCATGCTCACGTGGATGGAAATGGGCGGCGTCTATGCGCAGCCGAGCCTGCGTGGCGGTGGCGAGTACGGTGAGGAATGGCATCAGGCCGGCACGAAGACCCGCAAGCAGAATGTCTTCGACGATTTCATCTCCGCCGCCGAATGGCTTTGTGGCGTGGATGCCGCCCCCGTGGCGCGGGCGTCCCGCCTGCAAGAACCGCTCGAACTGCAACAACGATCGAATGACGATAATTCCCTGCGGAATGAAAGTGCGGCCTCCGGGAATCAGCCCACCGTCGCCACTCCAGCCTCAGCAGAATCGCAACCCGACACAGGCGGGACGCCTGCGCTACGATTCGACCCGCCGCAACGCTACACCTCCCCCGATAAACTCGCGATCGCCGGTGGCAGCAACGGCGGACTACTCGTCGGCGCGTGCATGATACAACGGCCGGAACTTTACGCTGCCGCATTACCCGCCGTGGGCGTGATGGATATGTTGCGCTTCCACAAGTTCACCATCGGTTGGGCGTGGACGAGCGATTACGGCACGCCGGAAAACCCCGCTGAATTCCTCGCGCTGCATGCCTATTCGCCCTGTCACAATCTCGAACCGGGTGTGAGGTATCCATCCACTCTGGTCACCACCGCCGACCACGATGACCGGGTCGTGCCCGCGCACAGCTTCAAGTTCGCCGCGCGATTGCAGGCGTGCCATGCCGGGAAAAACCCCGTCCTCATCCGCATTGAGACGAAGGCGGGCCACGGTGCCGGCAAACCGACCGAAAAAATCATTGCCGAGACCGCCGACAAGCTCGGGTTTCTCGTGAAGGAATTGAAGATGAACTGAGCCTGCGTTTTCAACGGGACAGCTACCAAAGAACGCGTACGTCGTACTCCCCGAAGTGCGGATCATTGGATACGAGGGTCAACTCTTCAACCCGCGCTTGGGCGATAGTCAACCGGTCGAAAGGATCGCGGTGATGAAGCGGCAAGGCCAATAGTTCCTGATAATGCCGGAAGTCAGGTGCAAGGGCTTGAAACCCGTTCGACGACAAAGCACCCGGAAACATGTCTTCGTAGGGAACGGTCAGTTTCAGTTTCCCCGAATGGACCTTGATTGCCACCTCCCAGGCCGTGGTATGGCTCACGAATTTCTCGTTGGCCTGGTCTTCGATCTCGGTGCGCGCTTTGTCGCTCAGTGCTTCCGTCGCAAAACCACAGCAGCGCGTGGCTGTGCAGAAGCAACCTCATTTCATATAATCCTGGAAGTCCTCCAGCGGCTCATCGAAATCCGGCGCCAGGTGAATCTTGCCCGCGAGACAGCCGAAGCGAGGTCGTGCTTTGGAGGCGGAGGCCGCTTCGAGCGTGGCCGTCACCTTCACCGCGGAATGACGCAAATCCGGTGGCACCGGCAGATGCACGCGACCCTCCGCATCCGGTTTCAAAATAGCCGTGATGGTGCTCACGTTCGGAAGCTAGCCCAGATTGTGGCGGTCGTAAAGCAGCACCTTGTGTCGGCAAACCCACCGACAAGATCATCTCCGAGAATGCGGACAAACTCGGGTTTCTGATGAAAGAATTGCGGGTGAAATGACCGGGAGTGCCGCGCGGTTACGGATGGATTGCCAATTGGGACCAAAGGAGTTAAGTTCACATCATGGTTATCACGCTGCCGGATCATCTCGCGCCACTGGAAGGCCTCAGTGAGGGGCAGGTCGTCGAGGATTTGGCAGTCTCGTTTTACGCTGCGCGTCGATTGACCCTGGTTCAGGCGTCGGATCTGTCCAGAAGGAGCTTGTTCGAGTTCCAGTCCCTCCTCCGAGATCGCCGCATCCCGCTTCACTACGATGAAGCAGATCTGGAGCAGGATCTGGCCGTGCTTCGTGAACTCCCGTCAGAGTGATTGTCGTCGCTGACACCTCCGTCATCTTGAATCTGTGCTGTGTTCAGCACGAGCACCTGCTGCAATCACTCTTTGGACGGGTCGCCATTCCGACGGAAGTTGCCGATGAGTTTGACCGCCTCGCAGGGACGAGCGCGCGCTTTGGTGGACTGCGCCTGCCGGCGTGGATGACACTGCAAAAATCACCGCCGCCATCTCGCTTTGCCTCAGCCTGTCGGCCGACGCGCTATTGATTGATGAAACTCTGGGTCGCATCGTTGCCGCAAAGCTCGGCATCAAAACCATTGGCATCCTCGGGATCCTGATCGAGGCTCGCCGGCGGCATTTGATTCCGGAAGTGCGGATAGTCCTTGACCGGCTTGAAAAAGAAGCCGGGTTCTGGATTGCGCCAAGCCTTCGACTCAGTGTTCTGGCAATAGTCGATGAATGACGGAATTCGGTGGGTAAGGACATGAAAAGGAAACTCGAGATAGCCGTCTTCTTCATCGCCTTTTGCGCGATTGCCACGTTGGTCTCGCTCTGGGACGACGAGCCTGAATGGGAGGGGCGGAAGGTCAGCGAATGGATTGTCGAGTTGCAGCCGTACCAGTTCTCAATGGCACGCGATCTGGAACTCGACGATTGGGAGGAGCGATATGACCAATTGGTGAGTCGTAACGCCAGAGCGAAGGAAGCGATTCGAAATATCGGTCCCGTGGTGCTGCCGTATCTGCTTCACCTGCTGGAGGACGAAAAGGAGCCCGGCGTTGTTGAGTGGTGGATGGATCTGATTGCGTCGAAACCAGCCGGACCGCCCGATCCGAACGAACAAGGATTGCGAATTGCACGGGCCGCGGCTGGATTCGCGGCGTTGGGCGATCAGGCAACCACCGCAATCCCTGAGTTGGAGAAAATGTTGTTCAACGAATCCACGCGACCTCCGGCTGTCAGGTGTCTTCGTGCCATCGGCAAACCGGCCGTCCCGGTCTTTGTCGCCGGATTGCACCATCCGGATTGGGAGATCCGGCTTGCCTGTCTTAACGCTTTGCGGTTTGCGCGAACCAACGCCCCTTCTGCATTGCCGTCCATCCGGCCGTTATTGTTCGACGTGAACGAGGTAGTGCGGTTGGCGGCGATTGGGACACTGGTGGCTGTCGATACGAATCGGGGGAACAATCTCCGCGTATTGAAGGATATTCTCGACGCCGGGGGGCCGGGCAACTGGGGCGAAGCAAATGCCTTCCACTCGTTCGCGATCCAACACCGATCAGGCGACGAGGAGACGGAACACCTTATCGCCCAACTGATGGAACGAGCGCGTTCCACAAATGCAATGGTAATGGAACACAGCCTTCACGCGCTGGGTACTTTCAGGGCGCAAACCAAGGCCGCCCGGCAGGTGTTCATTGAGGCGACTTCCAACGCGTCCGGTCAAGTGCGCCGCAACGCGTGTTTTGCGCTTGGTTGGATCGGTGTCAATGAGCCGGAAGTCCTGTCTGCGCTCGCGCATCTGGTTCGCACCGATTCCGATAGGCATATCCGCGCAAGCGCCCTTCGCGCGTTGGCCGGCTACGGCGAAGACGCCGTAGTGGCGGCGCCGGACCTCGAAAAAGAGATTCGCAAAGCAATGGAGGCCGAGCGCCGACGCAAGGTGATCGAGTCAAAGAAGCTTTCGTTCTGATAGACATTTACTCCTTGGCGGAACTCATTGAATGCCGCTGAGAAGATTTCCCGGGCTCCTTCGTTTCCAAGGGCATCCTATTCCAATTTCCGCACGTATAAATTGGCGAATTCGACATGATGACCGTGGTCGATGAGTCCGATGGTGCTGTTCGACGAGGCCGCGCCGGGGAGGGTGCCTGTGGCAACTTCGTCGTCATTCAGGAACAGCCTCACTTGCTTTCCCTTCGCCACCACCTTGTAACGATTCCAGCGTTTCAAATCGACGGGCTGCTTGGGAGTCAGCGAATAGCCGTCCAGCTTTTTGGTGGCGATGGGAATGGCAATCTGGTTGCCCGCGTTGCCGCGAATTGAAACTTCAGCGATCGCCCCTTTGCTCTCTTTGGCATTGGAACGACAGTCGAAAATCAGTTCGAAATCGTCGAAGCGCTCGGTGCTCCACAATGATTGACCGGGCGATTCGCCGCCTTTGTTTGTCAACCGCCAGTCGCTGGAGATCCAGCGTTTCTCGCCTTCGCCATGAAACTTCCAGCCGCGCAAATCCGTTCCCGTGTAGAGCGTGCGATGTCCTTCATATTCGGGCGCGCTCATTTCGGGTTTCGCGCCGGAGGACGGCAGCTCCTTGACGCGGAGGTTGCGAAATTCGACCGGCGAGCCTTCGCTTTCCAGCGCGATGTAGCCCTTGCGCCAATCGCAATCCTCACCGCCGGAAACCTTGTGTCCGTTCACCCACAACCAGACCGTGCCGTTGTTGCATTCGATGCGATAGTGGTTCCATTCCGGCGAACCTTTGCTGTGTTTTTCCGATGGAAAACTGCGCATACCATTACTTGGACCGAACGGTTTCATTTTCGATCCGTGAATAGGGAAAATATCGCCGTGCGTCGTGTAGGACTTGTTGAGACTGGGAGTGATGTATCCATGATCGAGCACCTGCACTTCCACCGCGCGCAGGAACGGCACGCCCTTCGCGCCAATTGGTCCCGCCCAGACGAACACGCCCGCGTTGCCGCCGGATTTGAGGTGCCGCCATTCGAGTTCGAGGACAAAGTTTTCGTATTGTCGCGTCGTGCGCAGTTCCCCAATCGGCTTGCCGGTGCAATAAATCACGCCGTCCTTTGCCGACCAGGTTTCGGGCGCACAATTGACGTTGATCCAGCCATCGAGGTTTTTGCCGTTGAACAACGGTTTGAAATCAGAATCTGCCGCCGATAGCGGGACAGTCAGAGCGAATATCAGCGACCAGCAAAAAAGCGTTTTCATAAGTGTGGAGACTTGGACGACGCTGAATGGGTTCTAATCGAATTGCAAGTGTGGAGGGAGCACCGCTGGCCCGATCAACATTTCAGAGGTACGATCAGAATCGGTGGAAAGAGGGTTCCCGCGAGCCGTCTGTATTGGTTGCTATAACGATTCTCAAAAGTAATTTCCACTTCAGTTTGTGAGAGCGGTTCGTTACGGGCGCATCCGCGCACTGCCCCCGGAGCGCGACGGTGCCTGAAAGGTCAGTCGCAGCAGCCTCTGCCGGACGAATGCCTTGGAATGCAC
>CALBIE010000847.1 GCA_937893495.1 uncultured Verrucomicrobiales bacterium
CTGCTCGAATTGGCTCCAGTCAACCTGCCCATCAATCCACCGGGAGATTGCAATCACTACGGCTGGCCCGTCGCGACGATGGTGGGAGACACGATCGTCGTGATGCATCGCCGGATTCCCGGACATCGGGCCAAAGGCGCAGGCAAGCCGCATCCCAAGATGTCCTACGGCGTGGTGCTGCGTAGCGACGATGGCGGCAAAACATGGTCCGAGCCTTACGACTTGCGTGACTGCATGAAGCGGGAAGATCGCAACCGCGGTGGCATCGTTCCGCTTTCTCATCGAGCGAAGTTCGACGAGGGAAACAAATCGCCGCTCGGTTACAAAGTCCATCTGCACGCAATCGGGACGGCCCGTGACGGTGCGGTCATCGCTGTGAACAATCACGGTGTCTTCCGCAGTGACGATGCGGGCCGCACGTGGAAACATTTTTCCGAGGCTTTACGTGAGGACACCTTCCAGCACGCAATCATCAACATCGGTCCGCGCATTCTTGATGATCCCAAGCACGGTCTGCTCGTGTTCGGTAACTGGTTCGGCGAGGCGGATCAATACCACAAGTACTCCGAGAAACTCGTGGTTCTCCGTTCCCCCGATCGCGGCGCAACATGGCGGGCCGAAGAACATTCAGCCGGGTTCAAGCAATACGAACCGGCGGCAATCTTCCACGATGGACAATATCACATCGTCACTCGCGATCAAAACCAGGTGCGAGCCCACCGGCAGATGACCTGGCTGCCGGGCCAGAAGCCAATGATCACGAAGACAAACCTGCAAGACCCGCGACTCGTGGACACGGTCGACCTGTCGTTCAATCCGGTGACAAAGCGGTTCGAAGTTGTGCGTAGTGAACGGCATCGCATGGAGCTATGGCTGTGGAGCATCGCGCCGGAGGCATGGTCCCAAGGCGAGTGGCGTCGCGAGTGCCGCCTGTTCCAGCGTCAGGGAAAATTCTACGCGGACGCTGATGGTTTCCATCCCGCTGGAGCGGTCATCGACGAAAAACGCGGAGTCCAACACATCTTCATCTACAGCGGCCACCCCAACGGCCCAGCGGGCGTGTTCCGCCTGACACGAACGCTTGATACTCCGAATCTGGTAACGTTTTTGCAAAAGGATCAGTGATGAGACAAATTCACCGTTCGATGGTTGCCGCATGGATCGCCGTGTTCCTCTTTACGACCATGACGCAGGGTGCAGAGCCAATTGATATTGGCTCGCGGAGGGAGCTGTTCGTTGATCACCATTTGATTGGATCGCTGGACGACGTCCGTCTTGTCCTGCATCGCCCGGAGCCGCGCGAAATCGTGTTCCGGTTCGATCAGCCATGGGAAGGGCTGTATAGCGGATATGAAACCGTGCTGCAGGACGGCGAGACCTACCGGTTTTACTACCGTGGTATGCCCGAGGCGAAACACGATCTTGATACGGAAGTCACCTGTGTTGCGGAAAGCAAGGATGGAATCCATTGGACCCGACCGAAGCTGGGCATCTATGAAGTTCACGGTACCAAAGCGAACAACGTGGTGCTGGCGCGTAATCGCGGCTGCCACAACCTGGCTCCGTTCATCGACACCAACCCGGATTGCCCGGCCAACCAGCGGTACAAGGCACTCGGCGGGACTGGATCGCCCGGACTACTGGCCTTCGCATCCGCCGACGGACTGAACTGGAAGCAGCTCCAGGCGGATCCCGTGATCACCAAAGGCGCGTTCGACTCTCAGAACAATGCGTTCTGGTCCGCCAGCGAGCAGCAGTACGTATGCTATTTCCGCGTGTTTCGAGAAGGAACACGCTGGATCGCCCGCACGACTTCCAAGGACTTCATTCACTGGAGCGAGCCGATCGACCTGGAGTTGGGCGGCCAACCTCGCGAGCACCTCTACACAAACCAGTTCGATCCTTATGTTCGAGCGCCGCACATCTACCTGGGGCTTCCGACCCGCTATCTGCCCGGGCGCCGCGTGTTGACCGACGACGAAGCCAGGCGAATCGGCACGCCCACAAAATGGAATTACGTGAACGATTGCACGGACATCTTGTTGGCGTCGGCGCGCGGTGGCGACAACTTCCAGCGCACGTTCATGGAGGCCTTCGTCCGGCCGGGCGAGGATCTGCAGAACTGGACATCGCGAGCCAACTATGCGGCCCGCGGCATCGTGCAGACCGGTTCCCGCGAGTTGTCGCTCTACGTGAAGCATCATTCAGGTTATCCGTCGAATCACGTCCGGCGGTATGTCATCCGAGCCGACGGTTTCGCCTCGGTGCAGGCTCCCTACGCTGGCGGCGAGTTTATCACCAAACCATTCATCTTTTCGGGTGAGAAGCTGTCGCTCAACTTCGCTACATCGGCAGTCGGTGGACTGTTCGTCGAAATCCAGACGGCAGACGAGAAGCCGATTGAAGGTTTCTCGCATCAGGACTGCCGGGAGTTGATCGGAGACCGGATCGATCAAACCGTGACCTGGAAACACGGCACGGACGTGAGCCGCCTGGCCGGCAAGCCCATCCGGCTGCGGATCGTGATGAAAGACGCCGACCTGTATTCCTTGCAATTCAGCGGTAGCGATTGACGTCACCCAGAGGCAAGAATTCACGCAAGGAAACATGTTTTGTGGGGAAGAGACCCAATGAAGCCGACCACTCTGTTGATTTCTGTCGTCTGCGTGCTGTTTTCCTACACGCTTCGTGGAGCGGATCCGCTCGCACAGCAGTACGTCGTGGTTCACAAAGTTCGTGATCTGCACGATCCGGCAAAGGCGGTGTGTGTCGGAACGCCCGACATTTTGCAGTTGCCGTCGGGGCGGCTGATTGCCTCGATGGAATTGTGGCTCAAGCGGCCCACGTCTGGTGACGAAGGCGGCATCGACTATCCCAACCATTGCAAGATCAAAGCCAGCAACGACGGCGGTCGAACGTGGCGCCAGATCTCGACGAATGGCATCACATGGGGGTCGCTGTTCTACGTGAATGATGCGCTGCACATGATCGGCAACGATCCGCACAAGAGAGACATCCGTATCATTCGTTCGCCTGATGATGGCCGGACGTGGTCGGAGCCGGTGACGTTGTTTGATGACTCGCGTTACCACGGTTCGGCCACGCCGGTGCATGTCAAAGACGGGTTCGTCTACCGGGCTTTTGAAGACATGAATCGTGGTTCGGCGTCACTGGTGGTGGCGGGCGATCTGTCCAAAGACCTGCTCGATCCGGCGGCGTGGCGAATGTCGAACAAGGTCGAACCGCCTCGTGAGACGCCGTCACTGTCACGCGGCGCCGCGACAAACAAAGACGGGCGTGACTCGGGTGGCAACTGGTTTCTGGAGGGCAACGTCATCGAGATTCGGGGGGAGTTATACGTGT
>CALBIE010000848.1 GCA_937893495.1 uncultured Verrucomicrobiales bacterium
CCGGATCAGGTCGTTTGATCTTGAGTAAGCACGAGGAAAGAAACTGTTTCGGTTATGTGCGAAACGTTGATTGTGTCCTGATCACGACCGACAAGGAATTGACGCCGGATCATAAGCGATACGGACCGCAGACCTGGGTGCGGGTCAGGCTCGGCGATATTTACGACAAACCGCTGCAGATTCACATTTTCGCCGATCATTACCGGTCACCCTGGTACGGGCATTGGCATCTTTCCAAAGCGGGAATTAATCCCGGTTTGCAACCGCCGACCGAACGACTGCTGGTCAGTGGCGAGCAGTCGCCGTGGTCCAATATCACTCCCATGCTCTACCAGGACAGTGGCGCAATTCTGAATATCTCTGCGCGCTTTACCTATCATGTGCGGGCTGCGCGGTTGAAGGCGCGCTTCGAATTCGCCACGGCGCCGGAAGAGTCGGCGATTGTCCGGACCATGGATGTTGATAGCACTCCGAATGGACTCGTTGTGGTGATGCCTCCCAATTTGACGACGCGGGAGAATCTTGAACGGTTTAAGCGTGATCGGGATTTCGCCGAGGCCACTGGTCGCATTGCCGATTCCTTTGACTGGCCGAAGATTGGAAGGAAGCCGGAGCGAATCCCTTTTTTTGTCAGCGCTACCGTGGGAGGCTATGGGACGGAGGTCGATCAGGCGATTCAGGATCGAGAATGGAAGACTCTTGGCTATTTCGGATTCTCCAACCGAGAGAAACCCTTTATCCACGGTGGAATCTGGCGGATGAAAAACGGTTCGTTCTGCGCACCGGATCTTGAAGTGATGCGAAAGAACGCGGCCGTTCATGCGGGAGAATTTTTCAAATCCGGCCGCAAAGTGGACGATATCGTATTCTGCATGCTGACAGACGAACCGACCGGGCAACCTTCGGCGTTCATGGCGAAGGACCAGGCTTATCAGGCAGCCTTCCGGGTGTGGTTGAAGAAGCTCGGAAAGACACCCGCAGATCTGAAGGTGGCGGATTGGGAGGCGGTGAAACCCGTCCCGGAAAGCGCGCGCGAAGAGTTTCCTGGTCTGCATTATTTTACGCAGCGATTCCGCACCCGAGCCCTGGGGGATTTCATGGCGACCCAACGAGGAATACTCGAAACAGCTTACGGTCGTTCACTGCCGACCCTGGTGAACTTCAGCGATGGGGCGACTTATCAGGCCAATTTTTATGCACAGGGCGTCGATTATTTTGAATTGCTCGACGCCGATGATCAGAACGCTATCTGGAGTGAAGACTGGGCGAACGGTTCTTCGAGTTATCAGTGCGGTGCCTACAACGTGGATTTGATGCGTGCGGCCGCTCGTGATCGCGGACAAACTATCGGCCACTATCTTGTCGCTCACGCGGGTCGTAAACCGTGGGACATTAAACTGAAAGCCGCCGGGGAGACCGCGCGTGGCGTTCGAATCTGGAAGAATTTCTCGTATGGCGTCAGTTGGGGCAGCCACGAAGGCGGGCCGTCGTGGAAGAGTCATACCTGGTACAATCGTCCGGAAACCTGGCGCGCCAATGCCGAAGTCGTGCGCGAAATCGGCGGCGCGGAAGACCTGCTTGTGGACGCCGCCGCGAAACCGGCGAAAGTCGCCATACTCTATTCCTCCTCGTCAGATGCCTGGACGCTCAAGAGAAACAATGCCAGTGGATTTGATCGCATGCACACCTGGATGGCGCTGGCCCATGCCCAGGTTCCAGTTGATTTTCTGGGGGAACGACAAGTGGAGCAGGATGGTCTTGCAGGATACCGGGTCTGCTATCTTTCAGGTCCCAACCTGACCCGAAGTGCTGCTGAAAAATTGCGAACCTGGGTCAATGAAGGAGGCGTTTTGTTTCTCACCGCCGGGGCCGCTTCGCGTGATGAATACAACGAACCGCTCGGCACACTCGACGCCTTGCTCCCCGCCAAACGGGAGGAGGCTAAAACCCTGCAACCATTCCTGTCCTCCGGTTCTTATTTGCACACTTTGACGTCAAGGGACATCGCGACGATTGGAGGAGTCGAATTGGAAGTGCTCTCCGTGCAACAGCAACTCACGGCCACAAAAGGGGCGGCCATTCTTGGAAGGTTTAAAAATGGCTCACCGGCTCTTGTTCGTGGATCCGCCGGAATGGGGACAATCTACTGCGCCGGATTTTTTCCCGCACTCGACTACATCAAGAAAGCCGAACAAGCCCGGCGGATTCTCGAGCAGGCGAGAGAGGTGGCAGAACCGCTCTCCGCACATCCCGCGCCTCCAGTCATACTGAAGGCCGAGGATCTTATTGCTTTGGAGCCTGAAAACCGTCTCGAACGCTCGCGTAATCCCTGGCAGTTTCCGGCGGCCGTGCGGGAAACTCTGCTCACTCCCATTCGCGCTGCCAGAATCGATCCCCCGCTGACTTGCAGCGTTCCGCTGATTGATGCCGTCCCGATGCACTGTGCCCGCGGCATTGTTATTCCACTGGCCAACTATACGCTGGAATCGGTCGCAAAGATTGATTTCAGCGTTCGTGTCGATCAGCCGCTCGATCGAATCGAAACCGTGCACCGAGGGCGTATTGAATTTATAGCCGACGGAAATGATCGGGTAAGGTTCGCGC
>CALBIE010000849.1 GCA_937893495.1 uncultured Verrucomicrobiales bacterium
CCGAAATGGTGCTGTGTGAATTCGGTCCGATCGCCGTCAATGTCGAGGTGAAAAAGTTCATTCTGCCCGAGGCGAACCATGTGAGTGTGGCGCTGCGTCGTGAACGCGCTGCCTGAAGCGAGCGAAATTCCCGGCCGGCGATAGTGATTTGTCGGCAAACCACTGCGAACAGGATCAGGAGAGATAGGCGCGCGCCCTATTTTTTTCCGATACCGAAGACTGCGCTGATGGCTGATTTTACCTCCGGGGCAGTCGCGCGAGTGTTGGCGATAATATCGCCGGCGACTCCGGAGATAAACGCCGCCGATGAGGACGTGCCGGAAATGTAAAACGAGCCGCCGCTGTAGTGGACGACACTTCCGCCGGGTGCGATGACATCGACGAACGAACCGAAATTTGCCCAACTGGCGATTTCGCCCGTGCGCGTTCCGGCTGTGACGGCAATTACTTCGGGCACAGCAGCTGGAAAGGTGGGTTGCGAGGTCGGCTGATTGCCGGCGGCCGCGACAAAGACGACTCCGTTCTTGTCGCCCTGTTGAATAACGTTTTGCAACATAGTGCTATTGGCCGTGCTACCGAGACTGAGATTCACAATGGCCGCGCCGTGATCAACCGCAGTCACGATTCCGTTGGCGACATCAAAGGTGCTCGTCGAGCCACTGTTGCCGTAAACGTCGATTGGCAGAATACGAACGGGTGATTCAGAGTTTTTCTGCTGCGATTGCGCCAGGCCCTGCATGATGATTTCAAACATGGACGTGCCATGGGTCGGCACTACTGTGCCGAGGTTGGCTTCGCCCGCCAGGTTGATTCCCGGCAGCAGAAATTCGCTGTAGGGCACGTTTCCCTGCACCGGGGTGTCAATGAGCGCGATGATGACGCGACTTGAATCGGGAACGGAACCGGGTCTGATATTCAATGGCGGGACGGAAGCGAAGGGCACGGATTCAGCCTGAGCGGGCCTTGGTATGGAGTAATTGGATTCCACGAGGTCGATGTCGCCGTTGTTGGCAAGTGAGTCACGAGCAAGTTGGGCGGCGTTGTCGTCGCCAAAGAGCAGGCGGTAAATCCCCAGGCGATCTATCCGACCGGTCACCTTTGCGCCGAGCAGTCGGGCGATTTCGTCAATCTCTCCTTTCGAGCCGTCTTTCAAGCGGACGAGCAGTTCGTTACGGATTCGGTCGTCATCTCGTTTTCGCGGCATAACGCGTTGGGTTGCGTCGTCAACGGATGTCCGAAAGACGTACAATGTTGGCGGCTCCTTTCGCTGAGGGAGAAGTGCGAAGTTAATCTCGCCGAAGAGGCGTCTGAATCCTTCACCGACGGGAAGTTCATTGAACCGGGCTGAAAGCGGGCGCGAGAATTGTGTTTTCGGTTCGACAAAAACCTGCCAGTCAGTTGAGTCCGTGATTTTTTGAAGGAGTTGGCCCAGGTGCCAGTCCTCGATATCGACGGACAAACGGTTGCGCGCCTTGCTCCATTCAAACGAATCGGCCGCCGTGCCGGAAAAGATTGAGCAATTCAGGTAGATACAGGTCCATAGATACAGGGCCATGCGATTCGATGATTGGCTCATGATAAGTGACAATAACAGCAGTCGGGCAACTCTTTGAACAATCTGGTTGGAAAAAAGTTTTAATCAATCGGTGGTTACGGTTGAAATCGACCCCGGGTATGACGCAGGTTTGTGCGAAACATTCCAAGTTGCTGAAAGAGAAAGATTTGCAAACCACGCAAAATCCTTAAAATTCGCGCACGTGCTCGCATTTATAAACATCGCATGGAACGCAACGAGGGAGTTGAT
>CALBIE010000850.1 GCA_937893495.1 uncultured Verrucomicrobiales bacterium
CTCCATCAATATCCAACCAGGAAATATCCCCGACGATGTCCGCCAGCATGCCACCGACTTCCTCCGTCTTGATGGGGCGATACTTTCCGGTCGATTCGGCCACGAGCTGGCCGGATGGATTGGTCAATGATGCCTTGGCTTCGAGTATCTTGCCGCGACGATTCTCGGTCAATTCTGAGGTGACGTTCAGTTCTTCACCGGGAATCGCCAGCGTGTGAAATCGAACAGTCATCTCTGCGCAATACGCGAAACGCCGGGTCGCGACCGCGCAGGCCCAGACCATGATTTCATCCAGCACGGTCGCCAGAATGCCGCCGTGTGTGACGGCCTTGAATCCGATGTGTCCGGCGTCGGGCGTGAACCGCGTGCGAACCACCTTTCCATCCGTTTCGAAACGAAGCTTCAACCCCTGCGGATTTGATTCGCCGCAAACGTAACAGCCGTGTGTATGAGGCAGTTGGCGCATGGGGAAACGGTCGTGTACGTGCGAATGGTGGCAAGGAAATTCGATTGGTGAGAGCTTTGGGTTGCTTGAGCTTTGGATCCATTTGATTGAAGCAACCACTTCGAGTTTGGAGTGTGTGGCGTGTCTGATGTCGGTTATTTCCCCAAACTCTCGACTTCTCCACGACTCGGCTTGCGTCAGAGGGCGATTTGCTGAAGCATTGCGTTGAACCGATGGCAGAAGATAAACCGAAGAGTCAACGTGTGCGCGTGGATGGGAAGTTCTTTCGCCTGGGCGAAAGTAAGTTTCATCTCAAGGGCGTAACGTATGGCCCGTTCAAGCCGAATGCCGACGGCGATCCCGTACCTTCGCGGAAGCAGGCTGGCAGGGACTTTGACCAGATCATCGAATTGGGTGCGAATACACTGCGCGTTTATCATGTCCCGCCAAAATGGCTATTGGATGCGGCCGAAGCCAAAGGTCTCAAGCTGCTCATCGATGTGCCGTGGTGGAAAACGGGCTGTTTTCTGGATTCGCGCGATATGCGACGGCAGGCACGGGAAGCAGTGCGCAATGCGGCGGAAAAATGCAAAGGACATCCGGCCGTGCTGGCTTTCAGCGTGGTGAATGAGATTGCGCCGGATGTGGTCCGTTGGCATGGAGCGAAATTGGTCAGTGAATTTATTGATTCACTGGCGGCCATCGCCAGGGCCGTTGACCCGGGTTGCCTGGTAACCTTTGGTAATTTTCCTCCGACCGAATATCTGGCGCCCCGCGAAATTGATTTCGTGTGTTTCAATGTTTACCTGCACGAACAAAAACCGTTTGAAGGTTATCTCGCTCGGTTGCAATCGCTGGCCAATGAGAAACCGTTGGTGTTGGGGGAAATCGGTTACGATTCCAGAGGCGAACCTGGTCAGTCGATTGACTTGGGCGATGGAGAGGGTATTGACGAATTTGAGCGGGAGGACGTAGCCCGGCGAATTGACGAAGGTCCTGATTCCTCCGTCAAGGAACCGCTCCAATTCGGAATGGAAAAAATTGAATTGGATGGGCTTGAAATTGAATCAACGGCGATTCACCAGGTTCCCGCTTCAATTGTCGAGAAGTTCAATATCGTCCCCATTTTCTATGGCGATGACATTCTTACTGTCGCCATTTCCAATCCGAGTGATTTGGATTTGATGGATTCATTGCGGCATTTGATCAAGGTGGAGAGTATTGAGTTTCGCGTTGCGGCACCGGAGCAGATAGCTCGATTGATTGCCAAATATTATCCGAAAATAGAAAGTGAATCTCTTCCTCGGATACAGGCGAAAGCATTAGTGGGCGGTGGCGAGACCGATAAGTGCGAGATGCTCGAATGGCAGATCGAATCCGCGTTTCGGGGTGGCTTGGCGGGGATTTGCATCTTCAGTTTTACGGACGATTGGCATAAGGACGGTAAGCAGGTGGAGGGATGGGAATTCGGATTGGTGGATAAGGGTAGGCGGGTCAAGCCGTCTTACTGGTCCGTCAAGAAAAGTTTTGCCGCCGCGCCGTATTTCACATTACCGCGGACGCCGAAGGTCTCGGTCGTGGTGGCGACCTACAATGGCGCCGCGACATTGAAGGAGACGTTGCGCTCGCTGGAGAAACTGAATTATCCCGACTTCGAAGTCATGGTCGTGGATGACGGCTCGACGGACAAGACCGGTGAAGTTGCCCGTTCGTTCGAATCGGTTCGTTATGTGCATCAGGAAAACCTGGGCTTGTCCGTTGCGCGCAATACCGGCATCGCGACTGCAAAGGGGGAAGTAATTGCCTTCACGGACGATGATTGCCGCGTGGACGAAGACTGGTTGCATTTCCTCGTCAGTGATTTGTTGCGTAACGAGTTTCAAGGAATTGGGGGACACAATTTTCTGCCACCGGAGGATTCGCCGACAGCGGCGGTCGTCATGGCGTCACCCGGTGGTCCCGCGCACGTGATGTTGACGGACCGGGAGGCGGAACACATTCCCGGTTGCAATATGGCTTTCTACAAAAGCGTGTTGGACGACGTCGGGGGATTTGATCCGATTTATCGGAAAGCCGGTGATGATGTTGATTTGTGCTGGCGCTTGCAGCAGGCCAGTCATCGCATTGGCTTCAGCCATGCTGGATTCGTCTGGCACTATCGGCGCTCGACGGCGGTTGCGTATCTGAAACAGCAGTATGGCTATGGCGAAGCGGAAGCATTGTTGATTCGCAAACATCCGGAGTATTTTAACGCCCTGGGTGGTGGACGATGGCGCGGGCGGATTTATGGCGCGGCCAATTGGTCGGCGTTTGGTCAACCGATTATCTATCGTGGTCGCTACGCGGAAGGGTTGTTCCAGTCCATCTACTCCGGGGGCGACACCGGTTGGGTGGCATTGTTGACGAGTTTGGAATGGCACACGCTCGTGACGCTGCCGTTGCTGGTGTTGGGTTATGCCTTCAACACCAGCGTCTTCGCCGTGCCGGGAATCATCAGTCTGATGGTCTGGGTGGGGCTTTGTATTTTCGCTGGATGGAAAGGAGAGATTCCGCGGCGTCAGTGCCGATTCTGGTCACGACCGCTCACCGCGATGCTGCACTTCCTGCAACCACTCGTGCGCGGATGGGCCCGGCACACCGAGCGATTCGCGGGGGCACAAAAGGCATTATCGAAAAGGGAATCGTTGGACGCGCTGGCGTTAAAGAAGTCAAAGGACAGTTTCGAGCAAGTGGCCTATTGGTCGGAGGAACCGCTGAATCGATCCCGGCTGATTGAGGCCATCTTGAATCGGCTGCGAAAAGATAATTGGCCACGTCGAAAAGGGTCCGGTTGGAATGATTTTGACCTGGAGGTATTCGGTAGCTACTGGTGCCGGTGCCATTTGATCACCGTAGCCGAGTGGCATGAGCGAGGGCGCGAGATGTTGCGGGTTCGGTTACGGATTTGCTGGAGTCTGCTGACCCGACTCTGCCTGGTGGCGGGAATTGCCGTTGCGTTGATTGGTTCCCGGGCCATGGAAGGAAACGATTTATGGTGGCTGATTCCATGGGCGATTCCGTTCTGTGTTTTGGCTGCGCCCATGCTTGAGGGAGAATCACTCCGGCGAATTCTCTCCGTGCTGCTGGATCAGGCTGCCGGGGATTTGAAGTTAAAGAAGGTGGAAAGGAGCGTGAACGTCGCGCCCGCGCCGACGCCGGTTGATAAATCTGTAAAACCGGAATCGACGAAACCGAAATCGGACGTTTAAATCGGCCCATGGTTCAGTATTTGAATTTGATGCGAGCAGTCCTGGACGCGGGGAAGTTCAAGAGTGATCGCACGGGGACGGGGACGTACTCACTGTTCGGGGCGCAGCTGCGATTTGACTTGCGGGCGGGTTTTCCTGCTCTGACGACGAAAAAGCTTCACCTGAAATCTATTATTCACGAACTGCTCTGGTTCCTGAACGGAGATACCAAGATTCAATACCTGAATGAGAACGGCGTGCGCATATGGGATCAATGGGCGGATGAAAACGGCGATCTCGGCCCGGTTTACGGTAAGCAGTGGGTGGCCTGGGAAACACGCGACGGGCGAACGATTAACCAGATTGACGATGTCATCGAGCAGATTAAGACCAACCCGCACAGTCGCCGGCTGATTGTCAGTGCGTGGAATGTGGGGGACCTGGACAAGATGGCGCTGTCGCCGTGTCACGCCCTGTTTCAATTTTACGTTCGCGACGGGGAATTGAGCTGCCAGATGTATCAGCGCAGTGCCGACTTTTTTCTGGGGGTTCCATTCAATATCGCGAGCTACTCGCTGTTGACGATGATGGTGGCGCAAGTCTGCGGTCTCGCGCCTGGCGATTTTATTCACACGTTTGGCGATGTGCATCTCTACTCCAATCACGTGGACCAGGCGCGGTTGCAGTTGACTCGTGAACCGCGAAAATTGCCCACCATGCGCATCAATCCCGAGGTGAAGGATATCCACGGTTTCAAGTTCGAAGACTTTTCGCTCGAAAACTACGACCCGCTTCCCCATATCAAGGCAGAGGTGTCGGTTTAAGACGGCAGTTCGGACAATTTTTAATATTAGTGAATCGATGACCAGGAATTCCGTTGCAAACAAAATCCTTCCGGAAGACCGCCCGTTTCACGATTGGTATCGATTCGTTCTTTCGTATCCACCGCATCTGGTACGCGATTATCTGGACAAATTTGAAGCGGGACGCCGGAGCACCATTCTCGACCCATTTGCCGGGACAGGTACGACGATGGTGGAGTGTAAGAAATGGCGGTACCGGAGTATTGGCATCGAAACGCATCCGATGTCCCATTTCGCGTGTCAAACGAAAGTGGATTGGACGGGCAATCCCGATGAACTGGTTCGCAGTGCAGAGAAGATTGCGAATGTCGCTGCTCGAAAATGTGGATTTAAATCCGGGGGGCGAGATTTCCTGGCCCTGTACGAGGATTCGCTTTTGGCAACGAGCAAATTGCGACGCCTGGCTGAGGACGCAGGCAGGATTCTCTTGAAGGATTCGATCAGTCCTCTCCCATTGCACAAAACTATTATTTTACGTGAAGCCATTGAGTCGCAGGAATCAAAATTTACGGGATACTTTCGCCTGGCTCTGGCACGAACTGTTGTCGGAGACGCAAGTAATCTGAACTTTGGGCCCGAAGTCGGAATCGGAAAACCGAAGTCTGATGCACCCGTAATCGAAGCGTGGCTCAAGAACATGTATCAAATGGCATCGGATCTAAGAGGCGTTCAGGGGAGGCGATATCCGGCCACTAAAGTGCATCTGGCCGATTCCCGCAACATTGGAAAAATTATTCCAAAGGAATCGATTGATTTGGTAATTACCTCGCCACCGTACCCGA
The DNA here is from genome assembly GCA_937893495.1 of uncultured Verrucomicrobiales bacterium. Lineage (GTDB taxonomy): Bacteria > Verrucomicrobiota > Verrucomicrobiia > Limisphaerales > JAYPXF01 > CALBIE01. Next base: position 5,318 of record CALBIE010000850.1, read on the forward strand.
ATGAGAAAGATTATACGCGCACGACCCGGCTTGAATCCGTGATATTGAGGTTTGTTCAATCACGTGCTGAATTGAAAAAATTGAAGCAGGGACTAATGCGCTCGAATACGCGAAATATTTACAAAGGCGACAATGACGATGATTGGTTGAACGGCGCCGAATCTATTCGAACCCTCGCCGGTGAAATCGAGGCACGGCGGGTCGAATTGGGCAAGACGAGTGGATTTGAGAGGCTTTATCATCAGGTGGTGCTGCAATATTTCGGCGGTATGGCCAGGCACTTCGAGTCAAT
>CALBIE010000851.1 GCA_937893495.1 uncultured Verrucomicrobiales bacterium
CGCCTCGATCAATACGGCGTCTTCGACAAGCAATTGTTCCCAGACCTCGACGGGATCGCCAAATGGCTAAAATACCGGGTATTTGAAATCGACGGGAAATGCTAAAAAGGACCTGCACAATGCCGGGACAAACCACAGAGCGAGCCTTCGAGACCTACGTTGAGGAAATCCTGCTGACCAAAGGTGGCTGGAAGTCCTGCAGCAACGCGGAGTGGGACAAGGAGCGGGCGCTGTTCCCGGCGCAGATTTTCGCATTCCTCCGGGACACGCAGCCGGAACTCTGGGCGGAGATGCAGACGTTGCATGGGACGGGGTTGGAGGCGTTGCTGCTGACCACGCTGGTCAAGGAACTGGCCGCCAAAGGTTCGCTGCATATCTTGCGGCACGGGTTCAAGTTTTACGGCAAGACGTTCCGACTCGCCTATTTCAAGCCCGCGCATGGCGCCAATTACGACGTGATTGCGCAATACGAGAAAAACCGGCTCACGGTGACGCGCCAAGTGCCGTGTCATCCCGGCGACAATCGCACGCTCGACATGGTGCTGTCCGTGAACGGCCTTCCGGTGGCCACCATCGAGCTGAAGAATCCCGGCACGGGTCAGTACTGGCGGCATGCCGTGCGTCAATACCGGGAAGACCGTGACCCGCGCGCGCCGTTGTTCGAATTCAAGAAGCGGGCGCTGGTACATTTCGCCGCCGACCCGGACGAGGTCCACATGACCACGCGGTTGGCGGGCGGGAAGACGCATTTCCTGCCGTTTAACCGGGGCAGCGATCCCGGGAAGATTAAATGCGGCGCGGGCAATCCGCAGCACGAGTCCGGGTATCGCACGGGCTACTTCTGGGAAGAGGTGCTTCAGTTCGAGAGCTTTCTCGACATCCTCGGCCACTTCCTGTTCCTCGAAAAGAAGGACGAGAAGATCGAGGACGGGCGCGGCGGACACCGGGTGGTGACGAAGGAGACCATGGTCTTTCCCCGCTACCATCAGGTGAACGCCGTCCGGAGACTGGTCGGCGCGGCACGGCACGAAGGCCCCGGACACAACTACCTCGTTCAGCACTCGGCAGGGAGCGGGAAAACGAACAGCATCTCATGGCTTTCCCATCGTCTTGCCAGCCTGCACGACGGCAGGGACGTCAAGGTTTACGACTGTGTCGTGGTCATCACCGACCGGCAGGTGCTCGACCAACAACTCCAGGACGCCATCTACCAGATCGAACACGCCCAAGGCGTCGTGAAGGCGATTGACCAGGACTCGAAGCAACTGGCGGCGGCGCTGATTGACGGCACGAAGATCGTCATCACCACGTTGCAGAAGTTTCCGTTCGTGCTGCGCGGGCTGCTCCATGCCGCCGGCGCGGAAAGTCAGGAGGAAGCGACCGATGAACAAAAGGCCGACGCAGCAAAGTGGGAGGCGGAAATCGCCAAGCGCCGTTACGCGGTCATCGTGGATGAAGCGCATTCCAGCCAGAGCGGCGAGACGGCGCGCGAGTTGAAAGCCATTCTCGGCGCGGCCACCAAAGGCGAGAAACCGGAGGAAGAACCCGATTGGGAAGACCGCCTGAATCAGGTGATGCAGTCCCGGGGAAAGCAGCCGAACCTGAGTTTTTTCGCCTTCACCGCCACGCCCAAGGGCAAGACGCTGGAATTGTTTGGCCGGCCGGGCGGGAACGGTCTGCCGGAGGCGTTTCATCTCTACTCCATGCGGCAGGCCATCGAGGAGGGCTTTATCCTCGATGTGGTGAAGAACTACACGACCTACGCCACCTATTACCGGCTGGTGAAGGCCGTCGAGGACGATCCGAACCTGCCGAGGAAGAAGGCCGCACGGGCACTGGCCAAGTTCATGAGCCTGCACCCGCACAACATCGAGCAGAAGACCGAGGTGATGGTGGAGCACTTCCGGCGGAAGGTGCGCGGGCATCTCGGCGGACTGGCCAAGGCGATGGTCGTGACTTCCTCGCGACTTCATGCCGTGCGCTACATGCAGGCATTTGAGCGCTACATCGCTGAGAACAAGATCACCGACGTGCGTCCGCTGGTCGCCTTCAGCGGAACGGTCAAGGACCCGGAGACGGGGCACGAATTCACCGAACCGGGCATGAACAAGGATTGCGTGACCGGCGAACCCATCAGCGAGAAGCGGCTGCCGGAGCGGTTCAAATCACCGGACTATCAGGTGCTGCTGGTGGCCAACAAGTACCAGACCGGCTTCGACCAGCCGCTGCTTTGCGCCATGTATGTGGACAAGCGTCTCGATGGCGTGCAGGCCGTCCAGACATTGTCCCGCCTGAACCGCAAGATTCCCGGCAAGGAAAACCCGTTCGTGCTCGATTTCGTCAACGAAGCCGAGGACATCTACAAAGCCTTCAAGCCCTACTACGACGCGACGAGTTTGCAGGAAGCATCCGACCCGCAGAAGCTGGAGGCACTGAAGCACGACCTGGATGCGGTCCAGGTCTATTACTGGAGCGAGGTCGAGGCCTTCGCCCGCGTCTTCTACAAACCCGTCGCCCGGCAAAGCGCGCAGGACCATGCCGGGATGCAACTTCACCTTCAGCCGGCGGTGGACCGCTTCAAGGCGATGGAGGACGAGCCCAAACGCCGCGAGTTCCGCGAGCAGCTGAATGGCTACGTGAACATCTATTCCTTCATGAGCCAGATTATGCCCTACGGCGATCCCGCCTTGGAAATGCTTTACAGCTACGGGCGCTTCCTGCTGCCGCATCTCCCGCTCGACCGCGACACCGAACGGGTAAAACTCGGTGACGAGGTGGGCCTGCAATACTACCGCCTCCAACGGATTTACTCCGGCGAGATCACAGTCAGGGAAGGCGACCCCGAAGGCGTCAAAAGCCCCACCGATGTCGGCACCGGCAAGGCGAAGGACGAGAAGGTTCCCTTGTCCGAAATCATCAAAGTGCTCAACGAGCGCTTCGGCACGAACTTCACCGACGAAGACCGTTTCTTTTTCGAACAAATCCGCGAGAAGGCCACGAGCGACGAGCAAGTGGTGAAGCTTCGACGCGCGAACCCATTCGACAAGTTTCAACTCGGCCTGAAGCATTTGCTGGAGGATCTCATGGTTCAGCGCATGGCCGACAACGATAAAATCGTGACCCGTTACATGGACGACAAAGAGTTTGGCGACGCCGCCTTCACCGTTTTGTCAAAAGCAATCTACGATTCGATTCCCGAAGACGAAACAGCCGGGCAACAATAATATCCTACTGGCCACCCCGGGGCCTGCCGCACCGAGTCGCGCGATTTTCGGGACATGGTAACGGCAACGAGCCGAAGGAACCCAACCCCTTCTCTTCAATGGGTATCACCGGGCAGAGGCGAGCCTCAAAAGGCGAATCCAAGGCCCGTCATCGACGTTTTCATTCTTACTTTCATTCTTACTCGACGATCACCCGAAGGCACGAAAACGCACAATCGCACTGCAAACAAAGGGGATTCTGGAATTGGCGACCCTACGGGGACTTGAACCCCGGTTACCGCCGTGAAAGGGCGGTGTCCTAACCACTAGACGAT
>CALBIE010000852.1 GCA_937893495.1 uncultured Verrucomicrobiales bacterium
GCTGGTCTCCGACACAGCCGCGCTCCGGCACGGGGGCAGTGTGCGGATGCGCCCGGTCATGGCTAATTCGCGAAGACGAAAAAGAAAAACCAGACGAGAATCCCCATGATGAGCGGCCAGAGAACCATTGCCCAGTGAGTCAGGGCTTTTTTCCAGAGCCAGGCGTCGTGAGACTGCTTCATTTGACTGGAACGAACCTTACCTTACGAACCATGACATTGCGATTGGCGTTTTCTGACGTCCGCCACAAGTCTTAACCGGAACGATGCAGTTGAAACTCCGGGAGCGCGGCATTCATGCCGCAGAAGCCTTCGCTCACAGCCAACGGTCGCGAATCACCCCGAAGCGTCGGAACCCGGCCCCATCAGTTGTGTCAGAATACCCGATTAGAATGTCCGCAAACGGATTGGTATGTCCACGGTTCTGCGGAATAAATTCCGCGCGCCTGTTGCATCGGTTTGGCTTAACGGGAGGGCCGTCCTATTTCAAAACGATTGGAGCAGCGAGTTGGTTGATCGTCGTGTAAAACGTGTCCTTCTTTTTCGCGCCTTTGTCGGTGGTCAAGTTGTAGCGCAACGCCAGTTGACTTGCTTTGCGGAGAGCCGGGATTTCGAGGAAAACCGTTTTACCATCCTTTTCCAGTCGCGCGGATTTGATCACAAGTTGGTCGCGGCCTTCCTTGCTGGCGTCGGCGACGGAGTAGTCCTTCGACCCGTATTCCTTGGACCAAAGATAGTTCCATATCTCGGCGTGGAAACTGCCGGGGTCTTCGGCGAGATCTTTTTTCAGCGTTTCGTTAAAGGTCAGGCGCAAGCCATTTCGGTGAAGTGAAAATGCTGTTGGGATAAACAGCCCGCGTCCGGTGAAGCGCGCGCGTTGAAAGCAGCCGTCGGCAAGCCCGACTGTCTGCCAGCCTTTGAGCCCGCTCAAGTAAAGATGACCGTCTTTGGGGTTGAAACGCCCGCGATGAACTCCCGATTCGTAGCGTCCAGGCAGGGAAATGATTCCGCCCTGGGCTCCCTTGTTCGCTTCGTCGAGCAGGACGGCCATAATGGTGCAACGACCATAGGACAGGTGAATCATTTGTTCGCTGAGTGGTCCCCACTTGCCTTTCGGCACCCACGTCTGACCGCCGGCGGAGTTGTCGAGCACGCGTGGAATCCAGCAGAGCGGGCCATCAAATGACTTGGGCTGTTCTTTGCGTTTGGAGGAGGGGACGAATCCGTAGAAGCCGCCTTTCTTGATGACATCCAGCCGTGTCTCAGGAACCCAGTTACCCTGCTGATCGGCCGTCGTGACGACTCCCTTGGGACTGACGCCCATCCCATTCGGATTCCGAAAACCAGTCGCCATGACTTCAATGCTGGAACCGTCCCTGGCAACTTTCAAAAGCGTACCGCCATGAGGCGTGTTGTCGTTACATCGAATGAACCAGAAATTTCCTTCGGGATCGGTTTCCAGGCAGGTCGCGTAATTGTGACCGCCGCCACTGATTTCGTTGTCGTTGTTGAAATTGCGATAGTAGTCGGCTTCGCCGTCATTATTCAGGTCGGTCAGTTCGGTGATCTGGTCCTTGCTCAAAACGAAAACCTTGTCCTTGATAATCTTGAGACCGAGCGGTTGGTAGAGCCCGGTGGCAAATCGTTTCCACGAAATGTTCTGTAATTTATCGTCCAGTCCCTTGACCACCCAGACGTCGCCGTGTGCCGTGCCGAGAGCCGCATTACCATTCGAGAAGAAGTCGTGGCCGCCCGCGAAGAACAGCGCGTCATACGGGTTCTTGAAGGGAAGCGTGATAGTATCGATCGCGATGGGGCCCATTGGCAGCCCGACTCTGCCCTTGGTGGTGATTGGCTTGGTCCACTGGGCTTTGCCGCCCTTGGTCAATACGGCGAGCGACTGTGGCTTGGAGTTTTTTTTAACAAACTCTGCAAACAGCGGAAGTTGTTGGCGGTTTCCATCCCAGATGAACACCTTGACTTGAACCGGTTTGTCATGAGCTGGAACACGAACGATGATGGCTTCCTTGCCGGAAGCGGTGGCGATTGCCTTTCCGCCTGAGACGGATACGGCGATGAGCTTCTTCCCTTGTTCGAGTTGAACGGACCTCGTGCCTTTTTGCTGAAAGCTGGACGTTCGCGACTTCGATTGACTCGCGACCATGAAGCGAAGTTCTGTTTTTGACGGCGCGATTTCCAGTTCGCGGGTAAGAGCCGAGATGTTCCCGTGGGATTCCAACCACGGATGATCGAGTACCTTCACGCCACCGACCGTGTAGTGAAGGGTGATTTTTTTACCGCTTTGATAGAGACCTTTGTAGTGTGCCCAGTCGCGTGGCAGGGGAACTGTCTTGCTCTTGCGGGGATCGCCAAAATTGTTTCCCTTCGACCAACCGGGAGTGAGCTTGTTTGAGTAGGCGATGTCGCCTTTGGGTTTCGCGTCGCCGGTGAAACCAAATCGGCGGGAACTCAATTCGAGGAATCCGCCCGTCCAGGCACCGGCATACGTCACGAGCAAGGTGTCGAAACAGACTGTGGCATCTCCCTTGTCGCCGACCTTGATGGCAATTCCCTTCGGCGTCTTATGGTTGGGGATCGCGAAAGAGTAATGCAGAAACTGGCCATGCTGGACTTTGCCGAAGCGACCGTCCACCCAGTCCGGATCCTTCATCGTCAAGGGATCCCTGACTTCGGCGGCGCTGAGACCCGATAACCATGCGGCCGACAGGATCAGCAGGAGAATCGAGACTGGAAATCTGTGTTTGCGGGTGACGCCCATAGGCCGTGAAGGACATTATGAATACGCTGATGAATCAAACATATTCTGAAGGCGATTTCGGACGGAGCCTCCGGAGCGCGGCGTTTACGCCGCAGAAACGTCCACTTGCAACCATCGTCACCCGATATACGGAAGATTTCTGCATTGCAACGCGTCTGCGGACTGAAGTCCGCGCTCCCGCTGTGGGGCTCCGCCCGAATGCGCCCAACCAGATCGATCAAGTCAGGAATCAAGACTCGGGAACGTTGACCAGGGTATAATAGGCGACCGAATGGAGAAGGTCGGTGCCGTCGCTCGCTTTTACATTGCTGAGGTGCAGTTCGTGTACGTATCCCGCGCGGATTGTATCCAATTTCAGTCGGATAGATTTTCCATCGGCGCCGACTTTGGCGGATACGATTTTGAGATCCTGCTTATCATCCTCGGGACCGCCGTAAGCGCTCCGCAATTGGTAGGTGTAGCTTTCGCCCCGGTAGTTCGCCGGATTGGACGCCGCCTTTTTGTCAACGAGCTTTGTGAACGTCAGCTCGAAACCATCCGGTCTGGCCTTCATCTCGTGAATCTCAAACGGCACCTTGCCCGTCCAGACAAGTTTTTGAAGCCCCCACGGTTTGTTGCCGCGACTCCCCCAGCCGGCATTGCTCATGCCGACAAACATCGTGGCGTCCTTCCCGAAAGCCATCCTGAGTATGCCAGACTGGAATCCCTCGCGGAACAGGAAGCAGGCGCCCTGCCAATGACCCTTCACCTTTTCGAGGGCGACGCGCATGAGCCACGAGTGATGCTGATCGCCGACAAACAACTGGCCGGCAAAGGGGCCGAACTTTCCTTCGGTGATATCCCATTTCAAGCCGCTTGGACTCTTGCCCATCTTGTCGTACGGAAACCAGACGGCTGGCATTTTCCATTGGGGAACAGACTTTTTCAAATCCTTCATCCACGTGCCGGATTCCGGTTCGGGAATCTTGTCAAACGGAGGGCCGGCAAGTTGCTGAGTGTTCTTCAAGCCATGCGGATGACCGTGAAAATCTCCATATTCCAGGTGCGCCAGTTTCGAGGCGTTGCACCATTCGCCCTGATTGTCGGTATAGAACACGTCGCCCCACGGCGCAATTTCCACGCCGCACGGTGAACGCAACCCCGCGCACATGGGTTGCATCTCGCCGGTTTTCGGATCGATGCGCACCGCCCAGCCGCGCCACGGCGCTTTTCCATAAGGTTCACCGCCGAAAGGTTTATTGAGGGTGACCCACATGAAACCCTCCTTGTCCATGCGCGGCCCGAAATTGAACTCGTGATAATTCCCGCTGATGGCCCATTTGTCGCAGACCGTTTCGAATTGATCGGCCCGTCCGTCTTTGTTGGTGTCCTTGAGACGAGTCAGTTCCCCGCGTTGAGCGAGATAAATCCACCCCTCGTGTTCGAGCAGACCGAGGGGGTGGTTCAGCCCGCGGGCGAACTTCGTGAACTTCGCCTTCGCCGGTTCGCCATAAGCATTTTCGATTTTGAAAATGTCACCGGTTCGCGTCCCGACCATCAGACCGCCGTCCTCGAGCGCGACCATTGAGCAGATCTCGAGTTTGAGTTCCGGGTCGTCCGATTGGGGGTAGGAGATGATTTTATAGTAATCATCCTCTTGAGCCGCGCCGTAAGTGCTGCCGGTAATGGCGAGCGCGCAGAACAGGGCCGGGGTGAATAGTCTTTTCATGATGCTTACCAGTTCAAATTGATTTTGATTTCAGCGGTGCCGTTAGTGAAGTGGACGGGGACCAGTAATTGCGTTTGCCCGCCGTTTTCGCGGGTCATGCTTTCTCCAGCTCCCTTGCCGGATACGGATACGGACACGGACAGTTTAGTGTCCGCCAGCCAACTCGACGTTCCCGTGTGTGCAATCGATTTGCCCGATGCGGCCAGCAGGAAGAGGTCGTCGGGAGGATTCTTCGCCGTCAGTTTGAATCGACGCGCGATGCTGGCGCCGCCCGGTTGCAGGACCGGCGAGATTTGCTCTTCCACCAACACGCCTTTCAATTCATAACGAAAAGTCGGTCGGCCTTTTCATCAAGCTGGTAGCCTTTGAAACTCCCTCCGATATTGCGGTCGGTCTTCTCAGCTTTCGGCCATGGGTCGCTCTGGGATGCCAGTTCGGCGAAGGCGGGTCCGGGTGGCATATTAACTACATCGCTGCCCAGTGGTCCGAAGAATTTGTCTGACCTTCCGCTGGCAACTCCGGCGCCGTCGAAAAATCGCCCGCGCCAGATTTTCGCCAGGCGAATGACATTTCCGTCAAAGGCGACGTGCACTTTTTCCGGAAAGCCCGCGAGGATGGAACGCGGTCCGACATCGGTCATAAAGGTGCGATGGATGATCGGTCGATCGGTTGGTACGAGTTCGTCGCCGACTCCTCCGGCGGGTCGAATGCCGTCAGGCGTCGCCATGGACTCGCCGAGGGAAAGGTAATTCCAGAGAGCCGCGATCTGCTTCTTCGGATCGCCTCCGAGCACATCCGGGAGAGCCGACTTGCCATTGGGAAAGAACGAGGGCATCCGCGTGCCTTTGTTGATAGCCATGGGATTGAGGAGAAATCTCTCAAACCATCCCGGATTGATTCGCAGATGCGTTTTGGCCAGGTCGATGCCGGGAATGCCGGCCGGTTGGCTTCCATTGAAAATGTGGCAGGCGATGCAGGAGAGCCCGTTCTGACCCGCCAGCCGGTGACCGACGCGGGTGGATTCCTCGGAAAATATCGGTGCCCTGATTTCCATTGGCCTTCGATCCAGATTGAGGAAATCGGCCGAGAGAGTCGCCAGGTTTTCCTGACCGAAGTTTGGCATCCTCGTTGCCATGTAGTGGCGCACATGCAGTTTCCGGTTGACAATGATTGACTGCAACGCCTCCGTCTTCAGCTTGGAGCCGATGCCGTTGAGCGTTGGAGGCAGTTTCCCTTCCTCGCCGAGATCGATTGCCACGGTCGTATGAAAATATTCGGCGCGTTTGTCGTCGGGACCACCGATGCCGTCGCGGGAATGGCAGGCGTAGCAATTCAATTGGGCCATGGTTTTCTGGATGCGCTTCGCCGGGGTCAAGGGATCCGCAAGTTTGCGCTGGTCTGCCAGCGCCGCCTTGAGTGCGGCACGTTGTTCGTCGGTCAGTCGGTAATTCGGCGCGCCCTTGCGGACTTCAGTGCCGAGACAGCCCGCTTTGTTTTCAAGATCCGATTGCGACAGATAGGGCGCGGGGTGCATGGGTTGGGCGTTGTCCACGTTATGGCAGGAGACGCATCGCAGCGCCCGCATCATCATCGCACCCATCTGGACGTTTCGGTCATCAATCACAAAAGTTTCCGTCTTCAACGGAATCATCGGCGTTTGGTTGGGAACGCTGACGACATTGACGGGAATCGGAGCTTTTTTGAATCCCGGTCCGCCAATAAGTAATCCGAGTTCAACGTTTCCTCCGGCCTCAAAGTACTGAACCTCGATGCTGTGTGATCCGACGGTCAGGGATACTTCTGCGCGCTTCTCGTTTGCCGGGTGAACACCATCGTTGTCGATAATCAGGTTTTCATCGATCAACAGTTTTGATCCGTCGTCGGACTTGAGCCAGAAACGATAGTTTCCTTTCTTCTCGATCTGCAGATTTGCGGTGAACCGGAGCGCGAACTGGTGTTCACGACGCTTCAACCCGGTTGGATTGATTGAGATGCCTTGAGCAATACCTGTTGCTTTCGCTTTCGATTTTGAAAAGTCAGGAAGTTTGTTGCCGGAAACTTCGTGATACGCGTACTGCCAGCCTTTCACATCGACGCCTTTGGATTCACCTGCCTGTGGATTATCCATTTGCTCGCGCAACAGGTAATAGGCGATGGCTTTGGCTTCGCCCGGCTCCAATCCCAGCCTGGGCATCCGGCCCGCCTTACGAACGTGCAACGGGTCGAGCAGAAAGGCGCTCAGTTCCTCGACTGTGGTCTTTATCGCCAGTTGTTTTGGCAGTGGAATAATCGGCGTCGTGATCCCTTCGCTCTTTTCGGGTGCGTGACAGGCAATGCAGCCGACCGAGTGAAACAGTTCCTTCCCAGCCTCTGCCAGTGAACGATTAACGGGCGACCGAGACGGCTTGATGGGGCCGCCCTTCGCGGCGAGGAAGTGCACCAGATATTCGATGACGGATTTTTTGTTCCGGGCATCGGAAGCATGGAGAATGTCCGGCATCGTAGTGCCCGGTTTGACCTCATGCGGGCTGTTGAGAAATTCGCGGATGTATTGGGGCGTTAAACGGGCTCCGGCATTCGAGAGGTCTGGCGGCGTTTTCATTCCTACGCGAGTAATGATGGCCGTGCGGGCAACGTGGCAGGACAGACAATTCAATTCGCTGAGAAGGATTTCCCCCCGTTCGGCCAGCGTAACTGTTTTGTCTTCCTTCAGCCGTTCAAAACCGGGAATGACTGGCTGGGCCACCGCGATGGGGCTGATGACGGACAACGCAACAACCGCGATTGTCCCGATAATGATGCCTTTTAAATGCTTCATCTGTGAAATGAATGATTAATACCGTCCATTGGGACGAAAAGAGCGGTCGTTTTACTTGAGGATTCGCGAAAGGGCAACGGTGTTATTGAGTGCGATTGAGGGAAGATCAAATTCGCGCTGCGATTGCCACGGAGCGCGGGCTTGAGCCCGCAGAGGCTCACGCCAGCCAGAGATGCGTGGGATGATCCGGGAGCGTTTCGCCGTCGCCATGTTTCTGCGGCATGAATGCCGCGCGCCAGTTCGGAGCGCGGGCTTGAGCCCGCAGAGGCTTACGCCAGACTGAGCGTGTTGGATGATCCGGGAGCGTTTCGCCAGCGCCAAGCTTCTGCGGAATGGATTCCGCGCGCCGGCGGCAGGGATTCGTCCGAATGCGCTCCAATTTGCCTGGGACAATAATATTCTCATTCTGGAATGCTTTGGATATGGACGCCATTGCGGTTTACAAATGCCCCTGCGATCGCACGCGGTTGCGGATTCTGCATCTGCTGCGGGAAGGGCCGTTGTGTGTGTCATTTGCAGGAAGTTCTGCAGGAATCTCAGGTCAAGATGTCCAAACACCTGGGCTATCTGCGTCGGAATGGATTGATTGAATCCGAACGGATGGCCAATTGGACCATTTATCGCCTGCCCGCGAAGGCGAACAAATTGCTCACGGAAAACCTGAAATGTCTTCAAGACGCTTTTGCTGAAGACGCCGTCTTTCGGAATGACATGAAACGACTGCGCAAAGCCGACACCTCGGCCGCCTGCCGTCCCGCCAAGAGCTGTTGTTGAGAACTGATTGAAATGGATAAACCAAAAGGATTGATTCTCTGCACGGGAAACTCCTGTCGCAGTCACATGGCGGAAGGAATCTTGCGCGCGGCTGCGGGCGATTTGCTCGAAGTGTGCAGTGCGAGATCGAATCCCGCTGGCTATGTGCATCCAATGGCGATTGAAGTGTTGAAAGAGATCGGCATCGATATATCGCAGCATCAATCCAAACACCTGAACGAGTTCATCAGTCAGGAGAAGTGGATGGTTGCTGGTTTACATCGTGGCACCATTTGTTGGAGCCATGGCGGGAGCGGGAATTGCGAATGTCATGTTTACCGAATCCGACGAAAGGGTCGTCGATGCAAGCGAGTCCGCTACTGATCGGTTGACGGACTGAGGCGAATCAGAATCCTGGAATGGTTCGCAGCACCGCTTCAAAGGCATTGGCCTGACGCCAGAATCCGAGATCGTTTGGATGCGATGAATCCACGGTGCCCTCCGTGTCTTCGCCAAGTAATTTATCGCCTTCGAGATAATAGAGATGTTTGACCCCGCGAACCTTGAGTTTCTTGTACTCGGCTTTCAGCGCGGCCTGACTGGTTTCGTTTCGATTGCGCTTGGACGCGATCAGCCATGAATCGGCATAGTTTCGATCCTCGACGAGCAGGATGGGAGTGTTCGGTCGTTTTTCACGCAGATAATTCACGAGCGGAATCGTCCGGGTCGTCACATCGCTGGCCGTGATGTTTGGCAGGCAGTCCAGGATGTAAACCGCTGCATCGATCTCCGCGATGAACTTGCCGACTTCGAGTTCCATTTTTCCGTTGCCGGAGAAGCCAAGGTTCACCACCGGATGGCCAAGTCGTCGCCCAAGGATTGCCGGATGGCACATGCCCGGTCGCGATGCACAGGCGCCGTGCGTGATGGATGTTCCATAAAAGACGAGTGGCTTCGCCCTGGCTTTCGGATAGGCCGGCGCTTTGGCGAAGGAATTGCCGCTCGGCACCCCGAGTTCGACTTGTTTCACTCCATTGTAAAGCGGCAGGTAGAGCAGGAACTCTCGGTTGCCGGAGGGAATGCCGGAGAACAGGGTGAACTCGTTGGTGGCCCGGGTCGGTCGCGCGACGTTGACCCATTTCCATTTGCCATCGGTATCCTTCGCGTAGAGATCCAGGCCGCTGACGCCCGTTGCCGCCATGTGTACCATTTCGAGTTTGGCGGACGTCAGTGTCCAGCGAACCTTGAGACTCTTCGCATCGGTTACAAAACGAACGGCCATGCCAGCCGAATGACGACTGAGTCCCCACACTGATCCGCGGACCGTTTTCTCGGCCCGCGCCGGTAGTCGATTGTAAAAGTCTTTGGTGTCGTCAAAGGCCCGCCCTTCAACACCGAGTCCGCGAATGTCGGTCCAGACAAAGCCGTCGAATTTAGCTTTGTCCGCGCCGTTTGTCCCTCGAATTGTCGCAAAGAATGCGACGAGGATCACTAACTTGAAAAGCCGGGTCTTCATCGAGCGAAGATGTACCGACCAAATCCCGATGGCGAGCAATAATGAGACGGCGCGAGAGTATCGGGCTGCTTTCGGGCGTAGCCCCACCGTGGGAGCGCGGATTTCAGTCCGCAGAGGCGTTGCAGTGCAGAAATCTTCCGTATGCCGATAACGATAGTTGCAGGCGGACGTTTCTGCGGCATGGATGTCGCGCTCAGATCGGGTCTCCGCCCGAATGCGCCCGGTTGTCGCGTTGCTGCTGGGTGCGGCCTTGAGTGCATAAAACCGAAAATGACGCAGGTACAGGTAATCAGTGATCGGTATTCAGCCCCGAATACTGATAAACGATTACTGATTACTCAATCGATCCAGCCATCGCCATACTTGATCGCCCATGTAAGAACGCCTTGCCGCTTGAACTTTTGAGGAAATTCCTGTCCACTTCGAGCACGCAAGATGGACGAATCGCAAACGAAACCGACCGGGTTTAATTTTCAATGGCTTCCCTGGGTCGTGGCCG
>CALBIE010000853.1 GCA_937893495.1 uncultured Verrucomicrobiales bacterium
GCACAATCTCGGAGAAGGGAAAGATCGTCTCGGTGATGTCGTCGCCATGTTCGCCGCTACTGCTCGAGATGGTAAGTTCGCGAGGTTGGTTCCGGCCCTTCACAGCATGGAAGATGATGTTTTCCTGCAACACGCAGTCGTTGCGGAAAGCAGCTTGACGGGATTCGAAAACGTGGAGGCGGCGAAGCTCAAGTTGGCGTAAGAAGTCTTCGCGAAACGGGCGGAAGTAAGGTCCGTTGCAGAAGCTCCTTGGCGTGATGCCGACGAGTTGGCCGCCTGAAACCAACAGCCGCTGAATGAGGGCAATGAAGCCAGTGTAGAGGTTGCTGGTTTCGACGCCGACCAAACGGAGTGCGCGTCGCTCTGCTGAATCGGTGTTGATTTTGCGATAGGGCGGATTTGCGATGGCGGTATCGAACTCGGGCGGCAGCGAACCGAATAAATCACCTGCGAGACGTCCCGACATTTCCTGGATGAAGTCGGCGGAATGGATGGTGAACGTAAAGCGAATGCCCGCGTCGGAGCAGAGCCGTTCACACTCACGCATAGTCTCGGCCAATGCGCCCAAGATTTCACCGTCGAGTTCGTAGAGAGTCGCTTCGATGGCACGAACGCCGTCGAGCTTTTCACAACAGCGGGAGACGAAAGCGGCGGTGAGTGAGCCAGCCCCCGCGCCTGCGTCGAGCAATCGGACCGTTCGAGGAAGCGGACCGAACATCGACGCCATGAAGTCAGCCAAAGGCGAGGCGGTGAGGAACTGACCGAGTTCCTCCTGCCTTTCTCTGGTGTCTCCCGTGGCCGCGATTTTCATATCGTCATGCTACCAAGCTGAGTTCCGTTCCGTCATCGAACAAACGGGCATCGTTTGCAGAATCGAGCGCGTTATTATTTCCGCAGAGCCAGTGGCAGACGGGAATCCGGGTGCTGTAGAAGAGCTGGCCGGGGCGAGCAAACTTGTAGCGCCGGAGCGTATCCGGGCGAGCACAATCGTCCGGCAGGAGCGCGATGTGTCTCCCGCCTGGATGACCCACTCATCCAACCACACCCGCACCCCCGCCGCCTTCAGCCGCTCCGCCAGCCGCCGTAACCGTGGCTTGTTCGCGTGATTGTGGCTCAGGAAAACGTCCCAAGTGAAATCCCCGTCTCTCATGGCATTGCCGCCAACGCTACTGAAACAGCCCGCCCTCCGCAAGCTTGGCGCGAAGCCATTCTTTTCGGGAACCGTTCGTGGTTTGTCGGCTACATCGTTCAGGCCAAGGGACGGCCTCTGCCTCAGGGCAGTATCTTTAGGCGGATGTTGCGGAAGGCGACGACGCAATGTTTGCCGTGGTCCTGAAAGGCGATGTAGCCTTTCTTGCGACTCATCTCCGTGTCGCGATCAATCACGGTGGCGAACAGCACGCCGTTGACCTTGTGGATCAACTTTGGCCCGTCGGCGATGATTTCCATCGTGTTCCACTCGTGCTCCTTGAAATGGGACTGGACCTCCTTCGGCGGCGCGACCTGCTTGACGGTTTTCGTGCCATCGGGGGCGAGCGTGGCGACCTGTCCGGCGGTGGCCATGAGTTGGCGCGTCTTCTTTTTGGGATGGTCAAGGGCGAGCAGCGAGTGATGCCAGAGCGCCATGCGATCCTGTGACGCGACCTCGGCCTGGTAACCGTGGACCATCCAGTTCCCCAGGTCATCGCTGCGGACCTGCACGCCGGAGTTGCCCCGGTCCCAACGAAACTCCAGTCGCAGAACGAAGTTGGCGGGCTGTTCTTTCCGCCAGATGAGCCAGTTCTTTTCCTGGGACTTGCCGGTGCACCAGATCTCGCCGTCGCGCACCTCCCACATGCCGGGTTTGCCGTCCCAACCGTTGAGGTTCCGGCCGTTGAAAATGGAGACGAAGCCTTTTTCATCCGCGTGCAGCGAGGCTGCGAACAGGATGGAAACGAGTGTGAGGAGTGTTTTCATTGAGGTGCCAATTTGAGTTTTTTCAACACCTCGGGTGGCGGACCGTTCCATTCAGCCTGCGGGGTGTTGCCGCGGTAGCCGATGTCTTTCATGCCGGCGGGTGTCGTGTAATAGCCGCCGGCGACGAGATTGCGCAGGCGGTAAAAGAAACTCCCCGGGAACCGGCGGGAATCGGCCTTCGCTGCCCGCGCGAGTTCGTGACAGATACCAAGCTGTTCCTGAGGGGGCAGAGAAACGAAGTCGTTCTTGTCGCGGCGGCCGGTTTCCTCGTCCAGCCAGGCCAGGCCTTTGAGGATGATGGCGCGATCGGATTTCTGGTCGCGATAGGGGGAGCTGATCCATTCATCGACAAAGTCATGCACACCGAGGGAAGACGCATTCGGCGAGGATTCGTCCGCTGGCATGATGATGTCACAGAGAACGATCATGAGTCGGCGTTGGGCATCAGTGAAGGTGAGCGGCCAGAGATCGCCGGGACGATACAGGCGAAGGAGGTCGGGATCCGGGCCGTAGCCTTTGGCGACAACGGACTTCGGCCGGACGCCGCTGCGTTCCGCAGAAAGAGCGTCTCGTTCGAGCAGCGGAATGGCGGCGGTGGCGCTGGAGATCCACTGCAAGGCGACGCGGCGGTTGATGCGGGGCCGGTCGTCGCTATCGACGTCACCTGGCCGCTTTGGCGTTTGGAGAGCCAATGGCAATGCCCCTTTCCGGGAATCTTTTACCCGCGATTTATTACCAACAAATCGGCGTGTCGTCGGATGTTCAAAGGAACTCATGGTAAAAGATGAAGGGGTGAAAGATGGAACAGGGCGGCGGGTTGAAATTGCCTCTTGATCTTGGAGTTCGAGCTTTTCACAGATTCCCTTTCTTCAGTTCCTCGACCAGATGATCGGCGGCCCGGTAGGCGAGCGCCAGGATGGTGAGCGTGGGATTCTTGTCGGCGGTTCCCGGAAAGGTGGCACCGTCGGCCATGATGAGGTTGGGCGCGTCCCAGGTCTGGCACCATTGATTGGTGACGGACTTCGCGGGATCCTCGCCCATAATCGCGCCGCCGACCTCATGAATGATTTTGCCGCCCTGGTTGATCGCCTTCTCCGGCTGGTCAATGTCGGGCGCGCGAAAGAAACGGGCGCCCATGGCTTCGAGGATTTCGGTCATGGTCCGCTGCTGATGGGAGACCTGGCGCAGTTCATCGGCCGACCATTTCCAGTGAAAGCGCAGGACGGGAATGCCCCACTTGTCCTTCACCGCGGGATCGAGTTCGCAATAGCAGTCGTCATTCGCCGCCATGGCGCCCTGCGCGCCGATGCTCTGGAAGGATCCATAGTAGCGGCGGGCGTCCTCTTTGAGCCGTTTGCCGAACGGGATGCCGTCGCCTTCTGACGCGCGGTCAAAACTTTTGCCAGTGTTGAGATTGGGCATGCCACGGCCGCTGACAACCAAGGCCTTGTAACCGCCCGGGAAGTTGAGCTTCTCCTGCTGTCCGGCCAGCCACCACGGCATGTAGGCCTGTTGGCCCACGACGCCGTCCTCGTTGTGCAGCGGCAGATTCTCCAGCGCGGGGATCTGGCCGCTGACCCGGCTGGCCACGGAGTCGGTGAGGTATTTGCCGACCTTCCCGCTGGAATTGGCGAGGCCGTCAGGGAACCGGTTGGACTTCGAATTCAGCAGCAGCCGGACGGATTCCTGTGAGCCCGCGGCCAGCACCACGACGCGTCCGCAGGCGTGATGTTCTGCGCCGGTCGTCTTGTCGATGAAGGTGACGCCGCTGGGTTTGCCCGCTTTGTTCAGCGTTACCGCGCGGGCCATGGCATTCGGCAGGATGTCCAGGTTTCCCGTCTTCAGCGCGGGCGTGAGAAAAACGGACGTCGAATCAAATGCCGCCTTGATCGAGCAGCCGCGATGACAATCAGTCGCGTAGATGCATGGCAGCCGCAGCCGCATGTTTTCGGCGAGCAACCGCTGCGCCTTCTTGTTGCCGGGGTGGAGCTTCTGGGGAATGCGGTCGGCATCCTGCGCCCGTGTGAGGACCGCCCGATGAACAGGTACGACGGACACGCCCAGTTTCCTGGCCCGCTCCCGGGCCAGCAGTTCGCCCGCGCGGAATTTCGGAGGTGGCAACAGCACCCCCGGCGAGGAATCTGGCGAATTCTCGATGCCCTCACTGTCGCCGAAGATGCCGGCGAGCATCTCTGCCTTGTCGTACCAGGGCGCGAGATCCTCATAGGTCATCGGCCAGTCGAAACCGACGCCCAGGCGGCTGCGGGTCTTAAAATCGTAGGGGCCGTTGCGCAGGGAGACGCGTCCCCAGTGATTCGTGCGACCACCCATCATTCGCTGCCGCCACCAGGCGAACTGCCGCAACTTGTCGTTGGAGGCGTTCGTGTAGGGCTCGCCGGGAATGTCCCAGCCGGATTCGACCGAAGCGTCGTAGAATCCGTACTGTTTGTCGGGCGTGGCTACGCCGCGCAAGGGGGCCATGTCCCATGTGTGAAGCATGGCGGTCTCGCTGACCGGGTCAAACATCCGCCCCGCCTCCAGCACCAGAACCTTCACGCCCTCCATTGTGAGCGTGTAGGCCATCTGCCCGCCGCCCGCGCCGGAACCGACGATGACGACGTCATATTCGCGCTGTTTCTGTTTGGGCGCAATGACGGGCATGTCCAGAGCTTGAGGGATTTCGCCGCCAGCTCAATCCAAACCTCTCGCGCAATTGCCGCTTCGTTCGCGCCACGGAGTCCACCCCCTCTCCCGCGGGAGAGGGCCGGGGTGAGGGGGAACGCCTCGCCGAGCCGTCGGCTTGCAACAACATGGGAGACACCCGTAGTTCGATGGGCCAAGGCGGAAGGGTTGCAAAGGTGCGCTCTACGCCGTATGACAGTGGAACTTACCCATAATTGAATCCATGATAACCCATTTCTCTCTCGTTCGCCTGTCCTTGGCATTGGCTGTTCTTTCTTTGACTCCGCAGCTTCGAGCGGGCAGCGCAGAATACCAATCCGAGTTGTTCAAGAAGACGAAACTCGTTTACGAGGACACCTTTGACGGTACCACCATCAACACCAACTTCTGGGAAATCCGCCAGCGCAGCACCTGGGCGATCAAAGATGGCGTTCTGACCGGCAGCCAATCATCCAAGGAGTTTCAGGAAAGAAAGATTGCCTCGGGCGACAAGGCGCATGCGGGGTTCAAGCCGGTGATCTGGCTCAAACAGGTGCCGGAGAATTTCGTCTGCACCCTGCGCATGCGCTACGATGCCAAGGCGTATCACCCAAGGTTTCCTCTTCTAGATCTCGGTCACCATATCCACACGCTGACCTTCGCGGAAAAGGCGACGACCCTGACGATCAGGAAAGATGTCGAAACCATCAAGGTGGAGGAACAGTTCCTGCCGCTCAACCAATGGGTGGACGTCGCCATCGAGTTGAAGAAGGGAAGCATCCTTTTGAAAATCGACGGGAAGAAGCACCTCTTCACAAGTTCGAAAATCGATGGGGCTGGACAGCATCAGATTGATTTCAAGGGAGTCGATTTCGGCAGTTGTCAGATCGACCGCATCAAACTGTGGGAAGGGCGGTAATTCCCCGGAGCGCGGCTCTGTGGGCCGCAGCAGGCCTCGGACTCGAAGGCGTTCCCGTTGGTTTTGGCCACGATATGTCTGGCGAAGTTGCTGCGGGTCGCAGACCCGCGCTCCGTCC
>CALBIE010000854.1 GCA_937893495.1 uncultured Verrucomicrobiales bacterium
CCCGGTGACGCTGGTTGCAAGCGGACGCGTCAGCGGCGTAAACGCCGCGCTCCGGGGGCTCAGCTCAAATGCGCCCGCACTCGAACGGCGCATGGGAATATATTGTGTATCATCAAGGGAAGGGCGAAACGGTCGTCCCTGACGGGGTGAGGCTGACAGGGCGCTGAGAAGCGTAACAACTCGTAGCAGCCGACGTGAGGAGGCTCATTTATCTCCTGGAAAACGGATCGAGTCAGAGCCTCCGCAGTGGGGTGAGGCTATGCCGAACCTCTAATCTCCTTTCCACTTCCCTGGCACAAAGTTTGAGGCTCCGCGTAGCGTCGCCCCACCTTGGTTTTGACCTGGCGGCCATCCGCGGTGGGGTGAGGCTACGCCGAACCTCTGATCTTGTCCCCTTCCCCATCTCAACACAAAGCTTGAGGCTCCGCGTAGCGTCGCCCCACCCTGGTTGGAACCTGGCGGCTATCCTCGGTGGGGCAAGGCTACGCCGCGCCTCTGATCTTTTCCCCCTTTCCTCCATCACCCCAAACAAAGTCAGAGACTCCGCAGTGGGGTGAGGCTATGCCGAACCTCTAATCTCCTTTCCACTTCCCTGGCACAAAGTTTGAGGCTCCGCATAGCGTCGCCCCACCTTGGATTCATCGCTTACCGGACGTACGGATCCAGGCCGACTTCAGCCATGCGGTCGTCAATCCATGCCTGGGCAAGCGTTGCAAGATTGGTCAGTTCGTCGGCCGTTGCCTGGCTGATTCCGGGCGGTGGATAGTCCGTCACGGCATTGCCGACAAGGTTCTTGAAAGTTTCAAATTTCTTGATCGCGTCAATGAATGAACTGCGGGCCTGCTTGAGCTTGCCATCCGCCAAATTCTGCTCCGCGTCATCGATCTTTGAAAGCGCATCTCCGTTCCCATTCGAGTCGAGTTGATTAATAAGGGCATTCTGGCTCTCTCCGTTGAAATCGTTTGCCCGAACGATCTCAAGTATGATTTCGATAATCGACCGCAGGTGCGGAATACTCCACTCGTAGGCACCCAGGTCAACCTGAGAGCCGAAGACCCGCGGACCACCGGCCCGATCGGTTTCGGCATACATCCACGGCTCGGTCAGGCCCGCATCGCGGCACTTGGATTGCGACGTCAGCCGGTAGTCGCCGCCGGCTTCATCCACAAATCCCGATGGCTCATCGATGTTGTTCGGGCCCAGGTATTGCGGCGGAATCACCACGCCGCCAAGCCCCTCGATGTTGCAGTAGTCGAAGGAAGTATATGAATCTTCCGTGACCATGACCTGGTCAGGATAATTGCCGCGAATAATGCTGTTACGCACCACTCCTTCGCCGCCGTAGATGGACAGGACACCGCCCCCGATAGTCGCCGCCGTATTGTTGACGATCGTGCAGTTGTAGATGAGCGGTCCCGGACCATCCTGGATCCCGATGCCGCCGGCCTCAACGAGGCTTTCATTTCCGGCAATGAGACAACTGAAGATGAGAGGGGTCGACTGCCCTTCGGTCCAGATACCGCCGCCGAATATTGAGACATTGCCGGTGATCGAGCAGCGCATGATCTTCGTCTCGATGGACGAATGCACCCAGATGGCACCGCCGTTGCCCATGGTTTCATTATTCCTGATCTGGCAGCCATCAAAGGTGGGATCGCCAATGATCGAGGCGATGGCCCCGCCATTTTGATAGGCAAAGTTGTTCTCGATGACACAGTTCCGGAAGACTGGAACGGACCCCGAATTGCATTCGATCGCTCCGCCTTCATTCGCCATGTTGCCGGATATATCACAGTTGATGAACTGAATCGTGTCCGGCCCGTTGCACCACACCCCACCGCCGTACGAGGCAAAATTGTTCACAATCGCACAATCGCGGATGATGGTGCCTGCGCCTCCCGCGAAATAGATGCCCGCGCCCTCGTTTTCAAAGCACTGCTGAATCGTGAGGCCTTCGATGACGATATTGGGAGCATTGAGATAAAAGCCACGCGTGGAGTAACCGCCATCCACGATGGTCAAATCGCGACCGCCCACACCTCTGATCGTGATCGATTTGCTGACATTTATCTGTTCCCACGGCGGGAGAAAGTAGGTTCCGGCCGCAAGTTCAATCGTATCACCATCAGTGGCGCCATCAACCGCCGCTTGAATGTCGTCACCGGGAGAGACGGAATTGGTGGCGGCAATGGCGGGCTGGGACAACAACGCGACGGCCACGGTCGCGGCAAGGAAAAAGGGTTGCGTTCTCATGCTGCCAGATTAATCGACCAGTCCGGGATGTGCTTTGCAGATTTTGGTACTTTATTCGTCTGTATGGGTGAAAGGGTCGTCCCGGACGAGGTGAGGCTGACAGGGCGCTGAGAAGCGTAACAACTCGTAGCAGCCGACGTGAGGAGGCTCATTTATCTCCTGGAAAACGGATCGAGTCAGAGCCTCCGCAGTGGGGTGAGGCTATGCCGAACCTCTAATCTCCTTTCCACTTCCCTGGCACAAAGTTTGAGGCTCCGCGTAGCGTCGCCCCACCTTGGTTTTGACCTGGCGGCCATCCCCGGTGGGGCAAGGCTATGCCGCGCCTCTGATCTTTTTCCGATTTCAAAACATGGCAGGAGAATCCTTGCGGGAGTAAGGCTGTTGGCCAGTCCGGCTCGGACCCGCGCCTCTGATCTTTTTCCCCTTTCCTCCATCACTCCAAACAAAGTCAGAGCCTCCGCGGTGGGGTGAGGCTATGCTGAACCTCTGATCTCTTTTCCCCTTCCCCATCTCAACACAAAGTCAGAGGCTCCGCGTAGCGTCGCCCCACCTTGGATTTGACCTGGCGGACATCCCCGGTGGGGCAAGGCTATGCCGAACCTCTGATCTCTTTTCCCCTTCCCCGTCTCAACACAAAGTCAGAGGCTCCGCGTAGCGTCGCCCCACCTTGGTTTTGACCTGGCGGCCATCCCCGGTGGGGCAAGGCTATGCCGCGCCTCTGATCTCCTTTCCCACTTCCCAATCACAAAGTTTGAGGCTCCGCGTAGCGTCGCCCCACCTTGGATTTGACCTGGCGGAGTGACGCCATGCCATTCGGCTTCATTGGCCGGCTGCCCTTTCATTTACCCTCAGACCACGGAATTAAACAAAGCACTTCGACGCCCGGAGACAACGATCTTACTTTCAGTTGGCCGCCCAGCCTGACGGCCCGGTGGTTCATCACCCGCAAGCCCATGCCTTTAACGGTCGCTGAGTTATCCGCAAAACCCTTTCCATCATCCGTGATGCACAATGAGAGCAACGACCCACTGTGCGTCAATTCCACGGAAATGCAGTGAGCCTTGCCATGCCGAACGGCGTTGTTGATGGCTTCCTGGGCGATGCGATAAAGATGAGTCGCCAGCTCACTGTTTCCGATGGGCAATGAATCAACTGCCACGAGCTCACATTGAATGCCGTACATCTGCCCGACGGATTTCACCAGTTCTTCCAGGCCATCCAACAGGCCTTCGCCCTCGCCCATGACCGGCGAAAGGCCACGTGAAATTCGTCGGGCATCCTCCGCGGCCCTGGTCAGTAACCCGGCGATTTCTGTGGCCAGTTTCGCGTTGGCGGGATCGTTGCTGGAAAGATCTTTCGCCAGGCTGTCCGCCATGAAGGAAATGCCGCCCAGTTGCTGACAGATCCCGTCGTGCAGTTCGTGCCCGAAATTCCGCTTCTCCTCCTCGCTGATGCGCAACACCTCCTGCTCCAGTCGTTTGCGCTCCGAAATGTCGCGGATGATGCCGGTGTACAAACCCGTTGCGGATACTTCACTGACGGCCAGATCCGCGGAAAACGTCGAACCGTCTTTGCGTTGCGCGATGACCTCGCGCCCAATCCCGATGATCTTTGCCTCGCCGGTCTGGCGGAATTTTTTTAGATATCCATCGTGTTCGTCCCGATACGGAGACGGCATGAGAACGCTGACGTTTTCCCCGATCAACTCCTGGCTGGCATAGCCGAACAATCGGGTGGTGGCGGGGTTTACCGCGACAATGGTCCCCTTCCCATCAATCGTAACGATGGCATCCGCAGCGGTGTTCAGAACCGCCTGCAGCCATTCCCGGCTTTCCCTTACCGCCCGTTCCGCGCGCAGGCGCTCGGTGACGTCCTGCCCCGTACACAGCAGGCCAATCAACTTCCCCCGGGCATTCGTCAATGGCGCGTCGTTCCACTCGATATCCAGTTCCTGCCCGTCCCGCGTGACAAGCACATGCACTTCCGATCGCATCCGCTGTCCGGCAATTGCCCGGGCAAAGATTTTTCTGATCGGGTTGCGATCTCGTTCGGGCAGAAACGTTTCGATCCACTCCTTTCCTTTCACATCAGCGAGCGGCCAGCCGGTCAGTTCCTCCAAATAGCGATTAAAGCGCACGATCCGTCCCTCGACATCAAGCACCAGCACGATGATCCGGGCAGTCTCGATCATGTTCTCACTCAGTTCCTGCTGGCGCCGCAGGGCTTCCACCGTTCGCTTGCGCTCAGTGATATCGCGATGGATGGCGATGAAATTGGTATGAGTGCCCAGAGAATCAAAGAGCGGGCTGATGAACAACTCCGCATCATAAGTCGTGCCATCCTTGCGATAATTGACCAACTCGCATTGGTGGGGGCGCCTGTCGGTTAACTCCTGTCGGATTCGATCGAGGGTCTCCCGGTCGGTCTTTTCCCCCTGCAGGATGCGCGGGGTCTGGCCAATCAACTCCCCGGCGGGGTAACCGGTGATGCGGCACATCGCCTCGTTGACATAGACGATCCGCGGCCCGGGCCATTTCAAGTGGTCGCTGGTAATCATGACCCCTTCGCCCAGATTGGCCATGGCTTCGGCCAGCAATCTCACTTCGTGGATCTGATCGGTGACGCGTTGTTCCAGCGTTTCGTTGAGCTGGCGCAACGCCTCTTCCGCTTCCTTGCGCTCCGTGATGTCGCGCACCAGACCGTTGTAGGCGACCAATTGGCCCTGTTCATCGTATTGGGGCGACACCGTGTTATGCACCCAGCGGATTTGACCGTCCTTGCGCTGAATGCGGTGTTCGATCGGCGAAGTGTCCTGACGGGAGAGGATGCCAGCCACCTGCCGCTCGACGATGCCCCGGTCTTCCGGCGGCACCATTGCGATCCAGAGCAGCGAACTCGCATGGAACTCGTCCGGCGTGTAACCCGTCACCGCCTCGCAATTCGCCGCGTGGACGGTTTCCACCGCCCGACCGTGTTTCACCCGCACGCGGTAGATATAATCGGTCACCGCATCCGTCAGGCGATGGTAGCGTTGGTTGCTTTCTTCAATCCGCCGCCGCGCCTCGTGAACGGTCGTGACGTCGATCAGCGCAGTGTGACATTCTCGTTTGGGTTCCGGGCCGGACGCGATGCTCTCCAGTCGCGCGACCAACGGCATTCCGTCCGCGTTACGCAGCTTGAGTTCACAAACCTGCCGGCTGTTGTCGGAAAGGACCGCCTGCCGATGCAGATAAAAGGCGTCCTGCGCATCCGGCTCGATCCGGTCGGAGAATTTGGAGCCGAGCAGCCGCTTCCGCTCCACGCCCAGCAGGTTGGCGGCGGCCAGGTTGGCTTCGAGAATTCGCCCTTCCTTGTCCAGGGTCAGATAACCGACCGGGGCAAAGTCGTACAGATCGAAATAGCGATCCAGTGTGTCGGCCAGTTCGAGTTGCGCCCGGCGAAGCTCCTCGTTCTGGATCTCCAACTCCGTCTGGTGGACGTTCAGCTCGTGGACCAGCGCCTGAACGTCGGCGGTCGGCAGGGTCGGCCGCTCCGCCGGTTTCGCCCGAAGCACCTCCTCCGCGCGCGCGCGCAGCGAAGCGGGGTCCGGTTTCTGTCCGCTTGTTTTCTTTTTGGGCATCAGGAACGTCTCCGAGGTGCGGGATTCATTTTGCGCGCGGCCCGGTCACGTCTTCCATGGCCAACAGGATCATGCCCGGGAGACCGGTCGCCCGTTCCAGGCGGCGGGCGTTCAGCAGCAATACCTTTTGACCAATCCGGGCAAACTCATGGTCCATCTTGAAGTCCTGGAAAGTCGTGTTGGCCGAAAGAATCTCTTCGAGCAATTCGCGCAACTCCGGAATGTCCCAGGCGCCCTCCCCAATTTCAAAGACGGAGGTTCCCACGATCGGCCGCCCCCGCATCCGAAAGGTATCCAGGAAACAACGGTTGGCGGACACGACGCGACGCTCCTCGTCGAGCACCAGCAGGGGCTGACGCACCGTATCGACGATGCTCTCAAAAAAGCTTCGCAGTTCGCCCGCCTTCTCCGCCGTCTTCAGCCGTCGGACATTGACGAATGTGATCACCAATCCGTCGATCACGTTCTCGATGGTCCGATACGGCATGATCCGCATCAGATAACAACCGCCGTCTTTCGTGTCCACCTCGCCCTCCTTGAAAACCAGGGTCTTCAGCACTTCCCGGCAATCAT
>CALBIE010000855.1 GCA_937893495.1 uncultured Verrucomicrobiales bacterium
CTGAATTTCGAGCGAGAATCTCCCCAGGACTATGACTTGATCGTGCTGGACGCTTTCAGCAGCGATGCCATTCCCGTTCACCTGCTCACGAAAGAGTCCTTTGAAATCTACCACAAACATCTACGGCCCGGCGGTGTGATAGCGGTTCATATTTCCAATCGCTACCTCGATCTGGAACCCGTTGTGCGCAACGCGGCGGACTATCTCGGCTACGGCGTTTCGGTCGTGGACTCCAACGACGAAGATGAATGGTGGGTTTACGCATCGACCTGGGTGCTGGTCACCAATGATCGCGAATTCCTCTCCGCCGTCGATTTGTTGACAGGCGACACGATGCCGGAACCGAGCACGACCCGAGTGCCTCTCTGGACCGACGACTACTCCAGCCTGTTCAGCATCTTGAACAAGTAATTCACACGGGACGACGGGCGTGGCATGGTTTTCCGCAATCTCACGACCCCTCATGGATTCCACAGAGACAGACTGGACCCGACTGCTTCCTGACGCCGACTATCGTTTTCAGTTCGGTGTCAGTCCCTGCGACGCCGCCGAATTCTTTGCGCCCACGGCCGAGTCCGCAAAGATTCTTGCCGAGCGCGGCGCATGGCTGGACGCCGATGCCAATCAGTACGCAGGTCTGCAGCCCGATGGCGATGACGTCCTGTTGGAAGCAGTTGAACTGGCGACCGGCTGGCGGTCGATACCGAACGAGGTCGGGCGCGGTCATTCCGGATTCGAACTCTGCATGGCGCTGGGACGCCATTGGGAACCGGACTTCGTACTGCTGCTACCCGATGGACAGAATGAATTCCGCATGGTCGGCGGATGCGTCTGTTTTCCATCGTCCTGGCGATTGAATGACAAGCTCGGGCAACCACTGGAGGCCATTCATGGGCCAGTCCCCGGACTGAATCAATCACTCGGAAAACCCATCAACGAATTCCTTCGACGGCTTAAGCACGGGCAGAGCCAGGGCCGCTCAAACTGGGGTCTGAGCCGATCCCCCGAGCTCAATCAACATCCAGATCGCGCCCTGCCCTTACTTGCGCCACCGGTTGAACTGACCGACGTTTTCCTGCGGATTGAACGCCAGATTCTGATCGCACTCCCCCGGACTGGGGGCGTTTTGTTCGGAATTCGGCTGGAAATCGTCAATTTATCGGATCTTTCCAGAAATTCGGATGCCGCTCGTGGCCTGACGAGAGCGCTTCGCACCATGCCGGAGGACGTGGCCGCTTACAAGAACCTGACGTCCGTTCGTGACCATCTGGCCAGCCAGTTGGAGGCGCAAAATAATTGAAAATAGTTGGGAACTTTTCCCGGTTTCAAACGTCAAATATCTCGTATTGCCATATTGGCAAGACCGTGTAACCTCCGAATCGAACAGTGAATTGGTAACAAGAAAGAATCCCTACTTATGAGGAAAACCTGTAAAATTATGGTGACTGGTCTCACCGCGCTGGCATTGACGGCAAGCTTTGCAATGGCTGTCACCAAGGACGCGACCCCAGTCGGAAATCAAGTAATCGAACAATCAGCAGCAACCCCGGTTGCAGCCAAACAACAAACCGTCCAGTTGAGTGTGACGGGCATGACCTGAGGAGTTGGATGCGTTAAGAAAGTGCGGTCCGCACTTTCCAAAATCAAGGGCGTAACCAAAGCCGTCGTTTCAATGCCGAACAAAGCAGTGGTGACCGTTGCCGCCAACGTCACCGACAAACAACTCGAAGCAGCCGTTAAGGCCGCTGGTGGCCGGTATGCCGGCAAAGTTGTTTCCCGCAAGTAACCAGAATAACTAATTCACTGTTTGATGGGGCTTTGCCGAGTGGCAAAGCCCTTTTTCTTTTCCTCATCGATTTCCTGTTTTCATTCCCTGATTTCCTCTTACATTCGAGCCCATGAGTGATTCCCCCGTGTTGTGCCTGCGGAACGTCGGCAAATCATACACCGCCACGGACGCCGGCGACCGGTTGCACGTGCTTAAGAATGTTGAACTCACCGTCGCGGCTGGCGAGACGGTCAGCATTGTCGGACCGTCAGGCTGTGGCAAAAGCACTCTACTGAATATCATCGGCACCCTCGACGAGCCGACCACCGGTGAAGTGCTGCTGGACGGAGAGAACCTGGCGGCACTCGATGAATTGCAATTGGCCGCCGTGCGCAATCGCAAGATCGGTTTCATCTTCCAGTCGCATCATCTGCTGCCGCAATGCACCGTGCTTGAAAACGTCCTGGTGCCGACCATTGCCCGCCGCGAAAACAACAATCCCGCCGAGGCTTTGAAACGCGCGGAAAGACTCCTCGACCGGGTCGAGCTGAAGAATCGCCTGAATCATCGTCCAGGCCAATTGTCCGGCGGTGAACGGCAGCGCGTCGCTGTCGTGCGCGCGCTGATTAACGAGCCACGTCTCCTGTTGGCCGACGAGCCGACCGGTGCGCTTGACCGTCAATCTGCTGAGAACCTCGGCAAACTGTTGCTCGAACTCAACCGCGAGGAAAAAGTCACCTTGATTGTCGTGACGCATTCGCTGGGACTCGCCAATTCGATGTCGAGCACCCTTGAGTTACGTGACGGAAAACTGGAGTCAATCGCGTGAATTTCCGGAAACTCATCCTGCGAAGCCTGGTCTTTCACGCGCGATCTCATTTCGGCGTCATCGTGGGGGCTGCAGTGGGCGGCGCCGTACTGGTCGGCGCGCTCATCGTCGGCGATTCCGTCCGCGCCACGCTCAAGAACATGGCCCTTTCGCGCCTGGGAGCAGTGGACTACGCGATGGTCACGGGTGACCGCCTGTTTCGTGACCAACTCGCGGACGACCTCGCTTCCGAGCATCGAAAAACGGCTCCGATTCTTCTCCTGCCCGGCACGGCATCGGACGGTGAAAACTCCGTTCGCGCAAATCGCGTGCAGATTGTCGGCGTGGACGCCCGCTTCTGGTCTCTCGCCAACGAAAACCCCGTCATTGCAGACTTAACTGACGACGAAGTCGTGCTGAGCGAATCACTTGCCCGCCAGCTCGCGGCCCGCGAAGGGAAAGAAGTAGTTCTGCGAGTCCCGAGGCTCTCTTCACTTTCACGCGATGCGCCCATGGCGCCCCAGGAAGGAACTTCCGCGGGTCTGCGCCTGACGGTGAAGAAAATTGTCACCGACGCACAATTTGGCCGCTTCAGTCTTCAGGCCAATCAGGTACCGCCATTCAATGCATTTGTTTCACTGAAGAGATTGCAGGATCGGGTCGAAGCCAAAGGTCGGTCAAATGTGTTGCTGGTTGATTCACTCGCTGATGAATTGCCCGACGGCGTCATCAGCACCGCGTTGCGATCCGCCTGGAAACTGGCGGACGCAGACCTGCAACTCGTCGAGCTGCCGAACGGCCGGGGAGTTGAACTGCGCTCGCCGCGCGTCTTCCTGGATCCGCCCGTGGTCAAGGTGGCAAAATTGATTCCAGAAGCGCGGCTGATTCAGACCTACTTCGTCAATGAACTGCGCACCACCAATGGTTTCGCGCCCTACTCAATGGTGACCGCGGCGGGCGCACCGTTTGTTCCCGACGACCTGAAGGACGACGAGATCATCGTCACCGAGAATCTGAATGAAGATATTAAGGCACAACCGGGCGATCGCCTGGAGATGACCTATTTCGTCGTCGGGCTCGGTCGCAAACTCACGGAACACACCAATACATTTCGCGTCCACTCGATAGTGCCGTTGACCGGTGTCTATGACGACCGGGAATTGATGCCGGCATTTCCCGGCATGACCGACGCCGAGAGTTGCCGCGACTGGGACGCCGGGTTCAACATCGATCAAAATCGTCTGCGCCCGAAAGATCAGACGTACTGGAACGAACGC
This sequence comes from uncultured Verrucomicrobiales bacterium, assembly GCA_937893495.1. Classification (GTDB taxonomy): domain Bacteria; phylum Verrucomicrobiota; class Verrucomicrobiia; order Limisphaerales; family JAYPXF01; genus CALBIE01. The sequence continues at coordinate 3,854 of CALBIE010000855.1, forward strand.
AAAGGCACTCCAAAGGCCTACGTAACGGCCAATGCCGGAACGCAGATGTGGGCCAATCGATTCGGCGATTTCACAGCGGTCAGGTTTGGCATCGCCAATGAAACATCGGCGAGCGCACGGCAACTGGAGATTGAGAAGAGCCTCCTGTCCACACTGGATCCGGGCGCGATCGGTTTTACGTTTCAACCCGTGCGGGCGCAGGCATTGGCGGCCGGCAAAGGCAGCCAGGATTTCGGCGGACTGTTCTTTGGATTCAGCCTCTTCCTGATCGTGGCGGCGCTCATCCTCGTTTCCATGCTGTTCCAATTCAGCATTGAACAACGCTCCACCGAAGTCGGCACCTTGCTCGCCGTGGGATTTACCCCGCGGCAGGTTCGCGGATTGTTGCTGGGCGAGGGCGTGGGCCTGGCGGCCATCGGTTCCGCGATTGGATTGGCCGGCGCGGTGTATTACGCCAACGGTATGCTCCACGCGCTGGGGACCGTCTGGCGCGACGCCGTCGGGACGGGAGAGATTGCCTTTCATGCCGGCAGCGCCACGTTAGTCGGCGGATATTTCGGTTCCATCGGCATCGCGGCATTCAGCATCTGGTTGGCGCTGCGCAAACAAGTGCAACAACCCGCGCGGGAATTATTGGCCGGCGAAGATTCCGGCACGGTGGACCTCAGCGCCCGCATCAGCAACGCCCGCCGGAACCTCGTGACGGGCACCATCTCATTCCTCGCGGCCATCGGTCTGGTTGGATTCGCGTTTCAGGCGGAGGACATGGCGGCGGCTGGGTCTTTCTTTGGCGCAGGCGCCCTGCTGCTGATCGCCGCGCTCTGTTTCACCAGCCTCCTTCTCTCGCGACTTGAGCAGACACAATCCAGCTCCACGCCCAGCCTGAGCGGACTGGGAATTCGCAATGCGACGCGGCGACGAAAACGCAGTCTGGCAACCGTGGCCATGCTGGCTTGCGGCAGCTTTCTCGTTTTATCAATTGGCGTTTTTCGACTGGAGGAAAATTCCGACACAAATCGACGCGATTTCGGTACCGGCGGATTCGCGTTAATTGGCGAAGCAACCATCCCGGTGGTTCAGGACTTGAATACCAAAGCGGGCCGGGAGTTTTTCGGTCTTGATGAAAAGGATTTGCCCGGCGTGAGTTTTGTGCCGATGAAACTGCGCGAGGGCGACGATGCCAGTTGCCTTAATCTCAACCGGGCGCAACGTCCGCGCATTCTCGCCGTGAATCCGACACTGATGACCGAGCGCAAGGCGTTCGCCTTCGCCAAATTGGACAAGTCGGTTTCATCGGATACTCCATGGGAAGCGCTCCGATCCTCAGCCGACGGCGATGACGCCATTCCTGCAATTGCCGACAATGCGTCGATCATGTGGGCAATGGGGAAAAGCGTTGGAGACATTCTGGAATATCCGGATCTGGACGAGCGCGGTCAACCAGTCCGATTTAGGCTGGTCGGTGGGCTGGCTAACTCAATCCTTCAGGGTAGCCTTTTGATCGATGAAGAAAACTTCGCCCGCCGATTTCCCACGGAAAGCGGTTATCGCTACTTCCTGATGGATGTCCCCGCCGACGGACTCACCAATGTGACAGCGACGCTGTCGCGCGCGTTTCGTGACAATGGACTGGAACTGACTCCCACCACCCGACGGCTGGCGCAATTCAACGCCGTGCAAAACACCTACCTCGGCACCTTTCAAATCCTCGGTGGCCTGGGACTGCTGCTGGGCAGCGCCGGGCTTGGAGTCGTCGTATTGCGAAACGTGCTGGAACGGCGTAGCGAACTCGCGTTGCTGTTGGCCGTCGGATTTCGCGCGTCGTCCTTGAAGTGGCTGGTGCTGAGCGAGCACGTCGCCCTGCTCCTGCTGGGGCTGTTCAGCGGCATCGGCGCCGCGGTGGTGGCGGTGATTCCCGCGATTCGCGGTCCGGTCACGGATTTGCCCTACGACAAACTGATCCTGACACTTGCCGGCGTACTGCTCAGCGGCATCATCTGGACCTGGCTGGCCTCGCTTTGGGCCATCCGCGGAAAAATCATCGATGCCTTGCGGAATGAGTGAATTGCTCTACAGGGTGTCAATCATCTGTGCGGACGGCACGCCGGTCGCGACGGGAATAAAAAAAACTGTGCGCATCAAAAGTCAAAAACGTTTATGACCCGTTGACGAGTCACTGTGGATACCTAGCTGTTCCTCATTATTTCGTTGATCTCTTTGATGAGAGCATACGAATCATCGATCCACGTTGAGATTCCGAGTTCAAACGGCTCCAAAACGGTTTCCGGGGCGGATACATATTCTTCGAGAAAACTGAATACTGATTTTCGCTCCGGGAACCGTGATCCTGCAATCAAGTGCTTATCCTCATAGTATTTGAACTGGTTCATATACGGTTGCTTCTTCAGCTTGATCAAAGCAGCCTCCACTTCTTGCGGAATGTTCTCGCAAACTTCCTTTATCCAGAAGACAGCGAATCTATGCTGTATCAAATCTTTTCCCAATTCGTGTGAGATTGTGTACTTAAACCCGTATTCCTGCCCCCCATCAACAATAGGGACTATGCTGAATCCTGCTTCTTGCCCGGTTGGCCGAACTGGCCAGTTTTCCCGTTTCAAGCCAAGTTCTTTTTCGAAACCTCGGGCTTCGAGAATCTGTGTTGATTTTTCCTCCAACTCTTTCCAAAAGCGGTCAAACAGTACCTGCATTGTGTGATCGCGAAGCTCGATCACTCTGAGGGTACATTCGATATTTTCGGGCTTTATCAGAAACTCAATTTCTTCGTCTTGAATGCTTATATTCATCAGATATTTCGAATTGTTCCGAGGTATTGTTGCACAATTTCACGTACACGAGGCGCTAGTATTTCTTTCAGACAGTCGGACAACCAAGTGACGACGTCTTCTCGATAGGAAAGGTTAAGTATCTCCGTGGGTTCATCCGATTTTGGATTGCGACCGTCAAGAGTCAAAAAGACCAGTATGCGTTCCGAATAAGTGCCACGCTGCTTCTCCATCCACGCCCGGTAGTCCTTTAGTTGATCGTATTGTTCATCGGCGTCGATTTTGTTTTCGATCACGACGAGGCACCCCCTTTCGCGGGATGAAAGAACAATATCCAGACGGCGTCCAATGCTGACATTCGGATTTGTGGATGGAATGACGACCTCGGTTCGCACCGACCAGCCGCGTCGAAACAATTCCTTGTCCAATGTCCTTCCGAGTTTCTCAGAAAGCATGGTCAAGAAGCCTCGCATAAAAAGGGACCGCTGACCGTGGCTCGCCCGAGCATCCAAAAGATGCGCCAGCATTGCGCTATGAAGCCGGACTTCATCTCGTTCGACGCCCATCACTCTGAAAATGTTGAAATCAGGCGCCAGTTCGCGAGCTTCCTCGAGTCGCCTTATTTTGAATCGTTTAAACTCTTCTGCCAGCAGAGGAAAAGCGCGCATAAATTCTGATGCCCTTTTTCCGAATAACTCTCTGCGCAATGTCTGATAGCGGTCAAACATCGCGTCGAATCGGTTAGAAGGAATCGGAGGCATTGGAGTTGCTCTGCAATTAGATGCGGCGTGCTGATTCCAAACGCAAGCTAATCTAGAGACCAAAGGCCCATTGCTCGTCTTTGGGCACAACGCGAGCCAAGTGCTTTGCATGCCCGAGGAATTTGTTCCTAAGTTTTCGAAGTTCATTGTCGTTTACTGGTGGTCGCGCAATCGCGTTCTTTTCCAGAGCACAGTCCGCATATGCAATTGCTTCTCTGGAGATGATAAGCCCGCGAACGGCATGAAGGTTGATCAATGATTCGATGGCCGAGTCACCATGTATTTCGCATGAAGTGTTGGCTTCCCACATTTTCTGCGCCTCGTCCCATCTGCCGCTCCTTGCATGCCAGGTGCCGAGCGTATCCATGTGGGTATGCTTTTCGAACTCGTCTTCGGCTAATGCAAGTTCGCGCATACACGACTTAGCCAAATCGCCTGCCGCTTTGTCGTTGCCCGTTTTTAGCAGTGTCCACATGCACATATTCATCAGACCGGGATCCAAGTCTTCAATGAGCATGAATTCGTAGGCCTCGTCCCAGCGTTCCATGTAAACGCACAGAGAAAACATCCCAGCAGCAGCCAATTTTTGGTCGAGCGTGTCAAATCTCTCGAAGGCGCGCTCGATAGTTTTTCGCCAGTGCCCCAGGTTCTCAACGTATTCTCCAAGTGACCAAACGGCCTTCTTGAATCCCTCGGGTGAGAGTCCACCGGATCGTAGGAGGCGGCGGGCTACGGCGATGGCGGTCGGGCCATCTCCAACATCGCAGTGTCTGTCCAATTCATTTACGAGATGTCTGATGTCTTTCACGCATGAGAATTTCACATGTCTCCTTGGACAACGCCTGTCATATGCTTTCCTTCTGACATTACAATGTTTCGCCATGCTTGTAGCCCGTGTGGCGAGGTAGTCAGCCATCAGGAAAGCACCGACACGCGGATGCCGGGCCACTCCACGACCGGCAGGAAGACGTGTTCTCCGTTTAGAAATGGGCAAGTTCACGGCTATAGATGCAAAGGTTTTCATTCGCCGTCTCACCCCAAACAGCGGCGCATTGGCATCGGGTGTCAAGATGTCCGCAATCAAAGCACTTCATCATTGACGACTTTCATTCGGCGCGGAACCGGCGTAGTTTTCCGGCGTGATCGGAACGGCGTCATTTTCTTCATCTCGGGCGGAATTTCTGCAAAGGTCCGCGCTGCGATATTTCATCCTTTTGCTGCTGTCGATGGAACTGGTTTCAACGCGAGCTGCCGAACGCAAGCCATTCCCAAAACATTGGGGACCGCCGCCGCGCATCCAGACGCAGGATTATCGCCCGTTGCCGGGTGGCTACGGCTACGGCAGTTCCACCCTGAAGGCCTGGATTCAAGGCAAGCTCGACCGCGACGCCCGACAATCTGGTTCCAAACCGGTGCCCGGTCAAAAGCCCTTCCCGAAGCACTGGGGTGATCCTCCCGCGTTTCAAACCCGGGATTACCGGCCACTGCCGGGCGGTTACGGGAACGGCAGTTCAACCCTGGCAAAATGGATTCAGGAGAATCTGGATCGCGACCTGGCGAAAGCGAAGCTCAAGGCGGTTTATAAGACGGACTTTACGAAACTGAAAACGGGTGAAGTGCCGGATGAGTTCATGGTGTTGAACGGTGACTTTCAGATCCGCGAGGAAAACGGGAATCGGTTTCTCGAATTGCCCGGCGCGCCACTGGACCTGTTCGGAACCCTGTTCGGCCCGGCCGAGAGCGAAAACATCGCCGTCGTCGCCCGATCCTTCAGCACCAACAACAAGCGACGATATCCGGCATTCGCGGTCGGACTGAATGGTGTCGGGGGGTATCGGGCGCAGGTGACCGCAGGCAAGCGAAAGCTGGAATTATTTCGAGCCGACGATGTGGTGGGATCGATTCCCTTCCATTGGAAACCAGGCACGTGGACGTGGTTGAGGCTTGAGGTTCGCAAGGTCAGCGACAATCTCTGGACTGTGCGGGCGAAGGCATGGCCGGACGGTGGCATGGAACCAGCCGGGTGGATGCTGACGTATGAGGAAAAGGAAAAGCCCTTTGTCGGCCGTCCATCCGTCTGGGGCATTCCCTACGCCGGGACTCCGATTCGTTTCGACAACCTGGCCGTTTATCCGGCGACCGAGTAGCGCCACGCATTCGGCCATTTGCCCACTGATAGGTGTGAAATTGAACCTGGAGGCAATCGCCCTGGAGATCGGGCTGAAGCTGCGCGCCAGCGTCTTGGACTGCGTGCGCTGCTGCGCCGCTTTGGAGCGTCGGAAGAGTGCGGGGACGGTCTGATGGGATGAAGCGTCACTGCTGGTTCGGATGTGCGCGAGCGGTTTGGTTTCCCGCTGAAAGGCCTTCTGGTTGATTGAAACCGTCAGGAAAGCGGCGCAGCAGCGCCGCACTCCAAGACCTGGCGGAATGTGCCCCGTCGTGTGTTCGCCAAGATTTGCCTCCAGTTGTAATCACACACCACTGATAGAGGAGCCGAAGAAATCTCTTTCCCGAATCGGTTGTTTGGCGTTCAATCACGCCTCCAAATCCAGTTGAATTGAATATGAAAAACCGATCGTTTTCCCTTTTATTCGCAAGCCTCGCCGCGGCGATGCTGCTCGGCGAAACCTCGATTCTCGCGGCCAAGAAATGGCAGCCTGAGCTCGGCCTGCAATCGTGGACGTGCCGGAACATGACATTCGATCAGGTCGTGCGTTTCGCGAAGAAACACAAACTCAAACACCTGCAACTGATCGGCAAGCACATTGATCCCAACGGTTCAAAAGAAGAGAACCTGGCGAAGAAGAAGATTTTGGAGGAGAACGGACTGGTCTGCTACACGTTCGGCGTCAACGGCGGGAACGGCACGAAGGAGGAAAATCGAAAGCTGTTTGAATTCTCGAAATACATGGGCATCAAGCTCATTGTGGTCGAACCCCGAAAAATGGAGGCATGGGACAATCTCGAGGAACTCGTCAAGGAATACGACATCAAGCTGGCCATCCACAATCACGGTCACAGTTCTACTTACGGCACGCCGGAGAAGGTCTGGAACGTCATCGGTAATCGCGACAAACGGATCGGTGTCTGCATCGACATTGGCCATCTCAGCGGCGCTGGATTCGATGTGGCGAAAACGTTCCGCGAATACAAAGGTCGTGTTTATGACTTTCATGTAAAAGACAAGAAGGTCGAGAAGACGAAGGAAGGCAAGGAAGTCATTCTGGACGTGGAGATCGGCACCGGCAACTCCAATTACAAAGGCCTCTTCGAGGAACTGGCGAAAGCGAAGTGGGAAGGCGTCATGGCCATCGAGACTGACAACCGGACGTTCGCCGGCGACCCGGAGCAGTTCGTCGCGGAAGCCGTCAAATTTGTAAAGCAGAGCACGAAGTAGCCTGGTAGGGGGGCCATTGTCCGGCGCGCGGCTCTCCAGAGCCGCCGCAATTCGCATCGCAAGCCGGCCATTCCGATCATTTGACCGTGTGTCGATTTTAATGAGCTTGCCGTTCCCGGGCAAT
>CALBIE010000856.1 GCA_937893495.1 uncultured Verrucomicrobiales bacterium
TGCTTCAATGGGGCCGCGCTCAATTGAGCGCGGAAGGAGTAGGACTGTAAACCGTTGCACGGCAATCATTCCAGCAGATTTCCGCGAGCGATCCAGTCTCCGTGAATTCCTTTCGGCCCAGCAATCATCACGACCCGCCGCAATCCCCTGCCTTTCAACTATTTACGTCTCGCGAGCGATGGCGCGGTTTTGCTCATCACCCGACCGCTCGAAAGTTTCAATTGTCAAAGAACTCCCCGCAAATAGCAGTGGAAGACGGGCTCATATTCAGAACACGTAGCAGGGTGCGTCAATATCGATGTAGGGCTGCCCCAACGCGGAGATGACGCGATCGCCCCGCCCTTCGGCAGGTCCTAATTCGATGAATAACACCTGATCCTCCAATCCGTTGATGGCGTCCTTGAGTTCGGTCTCGAACTTGATCTTCTCGGCCGGCGCAAGGTCGCATTCAAAGACGGAGTATTGCAGATGATCACCGTGGTTGCGGCAAATCTTCAGCACGCGGCGCAACCGCTTTGCGTCGCTGATGTCGTAGGTCACAATGTAGGTCGTGCGCATGGGAAAGAGGGTGGAGGGCCGGAGGACGAGAGGCGTGGGACGCGAGGCCATCCCTTCGCCCTGCGTACCACGCCCCGTTCATCGGGTCATCAGCGGAACATATTCGGGGATTTCGCCGGTCAACACGCGCGCGAGCAGGCGCGCCTGGAGTTCCAGCGCCCGGCGATAACTGATTTTGTAATCGAACACCGGATGCGTGAGCACGTGGTTCATTCGCTGCTCATAGGTCTGAAAAAACTTTTTCCGTCCCGGCGGGGAAAGGTTCACGGCATGGCCGGCCCGGACGAAGTCCTTCTCCGTGACGACGCGGTTGTTGATGGCGGTCAACACGGCGCTTTCGGCAATCAGGGGCCGGAACTCCTCCATCAAATCCAAAGCCAACGCCGGCCGGCCGAAGCGCGGCTGATGGAAGAAGCCGACATAGGGATCAAACCCCACCGCGTAACAGGCAATGACGCAATCTTTCGCCAGCAGACTGTAGGCGAGGGAAAGCAACGCGTTGACCGGGTCCGTCGGCGGGCGACGGGTGCGGGTCTTGAAGTCGAAGGTCCACTGTTCCTGCGCGCGGGCATCGGCTTCCTCCGGCTGGGCCACCTTGATCAGGCCCGGCAGATGCTCGAAGTAGAGCGCGGCGGCCGCGCCTTCGATTCCCAGCAATGACGCGAGCGATTCGGCGCTCAGGGCGTCGCGCGCGGCCTGGCGCAATCGTTTCAGCGTCGGGGCCGGCGGTTCCACATGGTTGCGCCGCAGCATCGTGCGGTGATTACGAATCTTGCCGGAGACAAACCGGCGCGCGAGTTCGAGGCAACGCCCCGCATCCCGCGCCAGCCGGAATTGCTCAATGCGCAGGAATACGTTCTTAAGTTCGTGCCCGCGGGTCAGCCCGTAGAACCAGCCGCCCATGCTGAAATACGTCACCGGGATGCCGGCGTAACAAAGCCCCTGCACCGCCTGGGTGCTGAGCTGGATGTTGCCGAAGAGCGCCACGTGATTGATGTCGCTCATCCGCACCGTGTCGAGCACCTTGTCTTTCTCCTTGATTTGCAGCGTTTCGCCCGAGCGCCCGATACGCAGTCCTGGCGTGTTCAGATACAGTCCGCGCAAATCATCGCGCGCGGCGATCAACCGCCTCGGGGCCGCGTCGCTCGGCGCGTGGAACGAGCCCGCATCCTCCTCTTCATCGCCAGCGGCTTCGGTCTTCAGCCGCGCGAGCAGACGCGTCTCGTCGGGCAGACACACGGGCGCGAGCGAACACCGCACGCACTTCGGCGAGTTTTCGAGCGGCGGCGGAATCGGACCAACCGCGCAGCGGCGGGCGGCTTCGATGTTATTACCAATCCCTTTCTCCAGTTCCGCGGTCCACGGCAGGCGCACGCGTTGTTTGGTGGCGCGATAGTAAATCACGCCTTCGCGGCAGAGGTAACCGTTCTCGCGGAGCAACAACATCTGCACGCCGAGTTGCATGCGGTCCGCGTCCCAGATTTCATTGACGTCGCCGCCATCCCTTGGCGCACCGGCCTTGTAATCGACCGGCGTCACTTCGAGGCGCGCGAACAAATCGCCCGTCTCGCCCTGCCCTGGCGCATTGCGCACCTCGACCAAATCCATCTTCGCCACGACGCCCCAGCGCTCCGACCCCATGGTGACGCTGCGTGAATGGATAACGTCGGGTGCCGCTTCATTCCGCTGCTCACCGGCGGGTGGAAGGTCGCCCTTCCCGGCATCCACTCGACGATGCTGCACACTCCCGCGAACCGTGTCCGCGTTGTCCACGAATACTCCCTCGACATGCTCGTAATAGAACAACCGCGGACAATACACGAACTCGTTGAGCATGCGCGCCGGTAGCGGGTCGGGAGAGACGGCGGGCGAAGGACGCGGGACGGAGGATTGGTCGGCGGCGGCACCCGGTTCTCCGGGCGGGAATTCGCGGCGCAGGATCGCCAGGGACTTTTCGAAAATTCCATCAGACTGAGCGCTCGCGCGCGGACTATTCGGTTCTGTGGATTCCGGCTTGGAAACGACGTTCCGCCCCCCGGCATGGTCCTGCTCTCTGGTTTTCATTTCTCCTGGATCCTGCACCAAAGAAACGCCCACAAACGCCCGGGGTCAAGGGGGAATCTCGTGGAGCCACGGCGGACAAGTCGGGCACCCTCGCCCCCACTGGGGGAGAGGGACGGGGTGAGGGGGCGTCCCGTTTCATGGGAGAATCCAGGCCGTGCCCGGACTTGCAATCGGGCGTCATGAAACCACAGTCAGAGGCATGTCGCTTTTCATGTCGAAATCCAACGAATCCGTCGAACGCTACCGGCGGGCGCGGGAACTCGCCAAACAGATGAATTCCAAACTCATCCGGTATCGCTGTCCCGCGAAGGATGACATCACCAAAAGCGCCCGCAAACTGACGATTCCGATGGAGTCAAACACGATCCTTTTCGACGACGAACTGGACATGGCCGCGCTGACGGATTTCCACTTCAACGAGATGCGCTTCGGTGGCAAGCGGTTGGTGGACTGGGCCGACGCGGAATCGCTGGGCATGACGGTCGAGGAGGCGCGGATGTTGGAGTCCTTGCGGAACGCGCGCGCGGGATTGTACGAGATCGGACACGCGGATCCCGAAAACGCCATCATCAGGTTGACCAGCGTGCTGCCGGAAACGGGCGAAGCGATCCAGTTCAGCGACATCGGCCTGAGCGAAAGCGCGACACAATTGGGCAGCATCCTCGCCTACCTCCGGGTCATGCGCTTTGAGGATATCGCGATGAGCACCGGAGTCTTCTTCAGCTTTCCCCTCGAGGATCGGGCGCGGTTGATCGAGGAACATCGGCGGCGAATGTGGACGGTGAAAGAACCGGAAAAACCGCTCCGCCGTTTCGTCTTCTTTTATCGCCAGTTCAGGCAACACGGCCTGCAACAGGCGCTGAACGACCCAGTCTGATAGCACCGCGCACGGAAGCCTCATCCACGGATGACGCACCGGGCCGGAGGAACAGCCGTCACCGCAAATCTTCCAACCGCTCGTCGGGCGGGATGTAACCAAGTTTCTTCGCGGTGCCAAACGGCAGGACAATCCCGTTGGAAAATTGAATCATGGTGAACTGCTCAAGGAGATCGTTGCGACACAGGCCGGGTTCGGCATGCTGCCGCAGGCGAAGCTGGCGCTCGACCTGTGACGCCTTGTTTCCAATCGTCGTCTTCTTGACGTGAAAATGATCGCAGAGGGTGTCGAACGTCAGATGCACCGGCTGGGCGCGATCAAACAGGAAGTTCATTCGCGCGATGACATGCGCCACCGTCGCCGCCCAAACCTCGGGTTTCCCGCGCAGGCAGGCCGCGTCCTTTTTTCGGCACAATCGCGCCCAGAGTTCGATCACGTAACCGGTCAACTCGGCGTCGAGATGCTCACGACCAAAGCCGTCGATCATCACGGCCACCTCGTCAAAGCGGGCCTGACGTTCAGCGGGAATGTTTTTCACGCGGAAAAGGAAAATCAGTTCGCTCGCGGTTGACCAGACATTTCCGAGGCTGTCGGGAAGCACGCCCGCCCAGGGCATGGTCTCTGGCACCCTCGCCAGAGACATTGGAGAGGGTCGTCTTACGGAACCCCCTGCCTTTCCCATCCGTGCCGTTCCGTGTTATCCGTGGTGGAACATCGGCTTTCAGTCTCGATCTGCGGCGCAGAAGAGCCTCTGAAACAACTCCTCCGAACGCCGTGCGTAAGGATTACTTCCGGCGGCGCTTCGGAGGCCGACGGTCGGCGCCTTGCGGATTCTTCGACTTGAGCGTCGCGCGAAAGGCGCGGTAATGGCGCTCGAAACGGGCGGCGAACTCGGACTCGTTTGCGATCATGCCTTGGAATTGATTCAACAGATAGCCGGCGAACGAAGACTGAGACGCAATCGAGTCCAGAGTCGCCGTCGTAAGTTCGCGGAACAATTCCGCGGCTTCCTCCTCCGGCCGTTCCTCGAACCACCTCCGGTAGAACTCCTCAGACTCCCAACCATAACGGATAAAAGCCGCCGGGGTGTCGGGCGAATTCCGCGCCAGGACGACAATCAGCACCTGCCGACAGTCGCACGCCGGATTCGCGCAGTAATATTCGACAAAACCGTACTCGTCCGGGGGAAGAATGCCACGCGGCCCGGCAAAGATTGACCGGGTCTCCCGCTCGGCCAGTTCAGGGCATCGCTCATGAAAATCCATCATTTGGTAACTGCTCACGGGTCCCGAATAGCAGACACCCACGAGAAACCAAACCAATAATCCCAAGCCAACAGCCCAACCACGAAGGCACGAAGAGCACGAAGCGAAGAAACGGCAAAACACCGACGCGCCCTCGGACGCTGTCCCGGGCACCCTCGCCCAGGACTCCGGAGTGTCAGCAGGCCCGTTGCGTTGGGTTGCCCACGAATCGCGGCTGGTCGGAACGGTTTTTCAATGCGGTGGACGCGAGGGCGCGCCCACCAACATCCGGGGCGGACGTGCTCCCCCGGGATCGGCCACGAGCCTTCAACGCCGTCGCCGTTTCGGTCGCTGCCGATTGGTGTTCCCCGAGCGGCGCGGATTACCCTGCCGCCGGAACTCCCGATAATGCCGGGCCAGGCGGGCCACATAATCGGCGTCATGGGCGATCATTTCGCGAAACAGGGCGAGAAAGTAATCAGCGTAATCGGACTGTGGGTTGATCAAATCCAAACACGTCCCGGTGATATCTCGCGCCATTTCCGCCGCCTCATCCGGCGGCGCACTCTTGAACCAGCCCCGATAGAACTCCTCCGTTTCCCAGCCGTAATTGATGGTGGCGAGTGCGACCGTGGGGTTTTGCGCGTTGCACACTCGGATCACCACCCGCCGGCAGTCGCAAGATGAATCCACGCAATAATTCTCAAGGAAGCCATATTCGCCCGCCGGCAGAGCATCACCGGGCGGGACGAACACCGTGCGTGTCTCCCGCACCGCCAGGTCCGGGCAGCGTTCAAAAAGATCCGCCATGCCAAAATCAGCCATACCCGTCAGGTATCACACTCCACAAAAAATCCAACCCAATACTCCGGTACGTCGGAAGTTTCGCGCCACTGCGGGCCAACACAAATGAACACCAAGATCAGCCCGGCAATTGCATCAATTCTCATTTTGGCGGAGCGCTGATTTGAAATCGGCTTCAACCGCCCGAAAGGAAGAAAGGAATGTCGCCTTCCGTGTCGTCCGTTCAAAAGCCGGCTACAAGCCAGCGCTCCGTTGCCACCATGAGAACTGCCGCGGCAGTTGAAGCCACCACCCAAGCGGCCGGCCATCGCTGATCGGTTCACGCCGGCACGAACAGCCCGAGTCCGAAGTGGGAGGAATGGCCGAGTGAAATAGGCCCTTTGACTTGTTCGGCGAAAGTAAGTTTTACCCAATAGCCGAGCTTTTCGTTATTGGTTCGCGCGTCTCGTTCCGATTTGTTTCGATGAGTTTTTACCCATCCACTTTCCCGAACTTCAACGGCAAGCTGGCCGACCGGGAACCCACGGCTTTCGAGTTCACCGCTCAATTGCTCCGTCACTGAACAACCGGGTTTCTCCCTGCCCGATCGTCCATAAACGTGACGCGGTGGAACGTACGGCGTGAGGCTTTCCCATTCGCAATGCGCCGTGCCCTGCAAGCCGGGTGACGGCGGGACGAGTTTATCCAAGGGTACCAAGTTCAGCGTCCACGGATCGTCCTTATAGTTCAGCGGAAGAGGTGTGTTGGCGACGTCGAGAATGGCTCGCTGCTCCTTGTCGTTGAATGGTTCGCTTCTCCAGGCACAGAGGCGCGTAGGCGCGTCGCACGTCCCGCTGAGGAGGAAGCACACCTGCCGGTGGCCCTTGGCCGGACTGCCATCTGAATTTCTACCTGAAAGCAGGAACGCCTGTTCGCGGACTTTGTCGGGAACGTCGCACCATTTCGTTTTCGAGTTGCCCGTGAGAATTTTCGTGAAGCAGCCCAACACACGGTTCCGAAATCGCTCGGTAATGAGCACGGTGTCCTTGTAACGCGGCGCGACTTTGGAGCCGATGGCGAACTGGATGAGCGAGACCAGCGGAAGTGCGGGTTTCGGGCGCGAGACGGGGCGGATGCGAGGACGTTGCGGGCGTTCGGCGAACATCCAGCGGGAGCCGGGCGGAATGTCGGTGACTGCAACGTTGGGGGTGTCGGTAGTGGCTTCGAGTTGGGAAAGGGTGGCATTGGGTTTGAGCGCCAGCACGGGAACCGCGTTGCCGCTTCGGCGGGGTTGCAACGGGATGAGCGATGCCGCGTCTATCCGCACTTCGGGCAGGCGGCGGATTTCGGTGATGGACTCGGCGCGGCCAAAGTAAGTCATCCGGGCGAGACAGGCATCGAGATGTGCCAGCAGCGGCGGAGTCCAATCCTGGCCATCAAACAGCCACACGATAGGCTCGGCATCGCTGGAGGTAATCCAGAAGTTATCCAGCACCTTGGTGGTGTTGTAGGCCATCATGCCGCGTTCCTTGGCACTGGCAGGGACACGTTTGAATTCCGCAGGGTGGTATTGGCGCAGGCCGGGGCCGCGCCATGCCGAAGCTGGAAGCCGCCATGAGGTTTCACTAGTGGCGAAGGCTCGAACCAGCGCCTCCCGGAGGAAAGTGTGATTGTCTGCGGACTCGGAGATTTCCCGGTCGAGTTGAAACGAACGGGCTAAAACCGCACGGACAAGCCGCCACGGGCTGGGCGGCCATTCGCCGTGCGGGTCATCGTAGGGGAAGACTTTCCAAGGCGTCGCGTGGAAGCGCCCCAACGGGAAAGTCTGTTCAAGAGCGAGTTGCATAGGTTATTCGGGGGCTTCTTCGCCATTACCTGTGTCGTCGCCGATTTGCTCTGAATCGTCGTCTTTGCCTGCTTTGAAGAGTTCTGCCGAAGGCCAATAGACCTTCGTGATGCGTGGGTCACTGAACCCGGCGTGTTGAACGGCATTTGCCATGTCCCGTCGGATTTCTGTCAGCGAAAGTTCCACTGTCGTGCCGTTTTCGATTCGGGCGAGCGCGGCGAGTTGAAGGTCGCATCCGCTGCGGAAGCGGTAGGGGCCGGATAGCAGCCGCCCGATTTTCCACAAGGCCAATTCGAGCAAGAATTGCTTTTGATTCGCGCCCAGGCCGTTCTCACCATGGCCGAAAGAGCGAACGAGGGAGATATCTATCACGAACGTAGCGCGAATCTCTCGGGCCGTTTCCTTGTCCACGGAGAAGATTGGCTGACCGGAGGTGGTCTTGCCCAGCTTGTCGAACTTCACACCGGAGAGGCCAACACGGTCTGCGCCGAATGCTTCGTGGTGGGCGGTGAGCACGCGCGAGAGTTTGATTCCCATCGCCGGGAAAAGGATGCCATGAACCAGCGAGTTCGGGTCGTAGCGGAAGATGGTGCGGAAAACGTTCCACCAGTCGCCGGGAAGCGGATGAGTTTTCTTGCCGAGGTCTTGAATGCCAAAGCCTGTGCGAAGAATCGTGGCGAAGTTGTCGGCGGACACCGCGTTGTCTTGAACAACCTTCCCCTTGTTATCAAGGAAGTAACTCGATGCGAGGCGATGGCCTTCGGAGAGCGAAGTCACCACGAGCCTTGTTGGTGCGGTGCCGCCCGTAGTTCCCGGAGCATCAGTGAGGCATTGAAGGTAGGGCATCCCGTCCAGCTCAGGATGCAGTTCGAGTGTCTGAGCGCTGGCGAGGGAAACGGCTTCGAGGTGGTTCGCCATGCTCGCGGCGCTGTCCACGATGCAGACCTTCTCTTTGCTCCACTGTGGATTCCCAGTGGCGTCCTTCGCTTGGACCAGTTTCTTTTTTTCGCCCTCGGCTATTTCCTCCATGACTGGTCGCGGTGCGTCGTAGATGACGTGGCCGATGTCGGGGAATCCGGCAGGCTGAAACAGGTCGCCCGAGACAGGAGTCAAGGTGGCTTGAAGGACCAGGCGATGGGCGTTGGCGTCAGCCAACAATGCGGCGGTATCGAGTGTGTTGCTCATGAGTTGTGATTGTTGT
This sequence comes from uncultured Verrucomicrobiales bacterium, assembly GCA_937893495.1. Taxonomy (GTDB): domain Bacteria; phylum Verrucomicrobiota; class Verrucomicrobiia; order Limisphaerales; family JAYPXF01; genus CALBIE01. The sequence continues at coordinate 8,574 of CALBIE010000856.1, forward strand.
TTTTGTTTGGTGAAAGCCAGCGGCGGGAAAGTTCAGCGAGTCTCCCACCTTGTGAGGGAATCAGTAGTCCGGCCAGCAGCCGCTGCGGGTCTGTGCAGGCAAACTGCTCGGAAACCATTCGGGCCGGTTCGATGCCAGTGGCCCGGTAAGCCGTTCGGGCCAGTCGCACGGCAGCGGTGACATCGCCGCGTGCCAGTTGCGCGGCGATGCCGGCCAGCGGCCCGACTTTCGCGGCTTCGCGCTTGCTGCATTCCGGGAGTAGGGCGCTCAACAGCATTCGCTGGAAGAGCGGCTTGAAGAGGGCGAAAAGCGCGAGGCTTCCCGAATGCACATCGGGCGGACTCGATTGGCCGAGGCGATTACTGACTGCTACAACGGTAATCTTGTCCCAAACGAAGAGGCTGAATCGCATCGTCCAGCGTTCAACTTCGGCATCATCCACCGCACCCGACAGCCAAGCCTCAATGTCTCCGAGCGCGACGCGATACCATGCGCCGAAGGGAGGCTCAGCAGATGGATCTTCCTCCATCAGCCGACGATGCAGGACGGCGGCGAGATTTGCCGTCAACCCGCCCGCTCCCCACACGCGGCGAAATGGAACCGCCTCGGGAATGGAACAATAAGCCCCGTGCTGCTGCACGCC
>CALBIE010000857.1 GCA_937893495.1 uncultured Verrucomicrobiales bacterium
CGGGCAATGAATTCCGGCACGGCCTGGAGGATTTGCTGAAAGCGATGTCCAATGGCAAATCCCCATCCAACGCCGGGTCCGCACCGATGGGAGAATTCAAAGCCATGCGCGCCGAACTACGGGAACTCGACAAGCGTTTTAGCGAAGTCACCCAAACATTAAAGGACATCACGGAGGACAATCGCGCGCAGTTGGAACAACTGGTCGATTCGTTTCGCACGGAAAACTTTGAGCGCATTCAAGCCACTGAGGCGTTGCGGCGGAGCATTCAGGACGACTTGAAACAGCAGACCAATCGGTTGCGGGATCTTTCCGATTCGTTCACCGAGCCGCCGCAAACCAATGAGAGGAACCAGGCTCCAACTGATCGCCTGGAGACTGACGGGGAATGGTTCGAACAGACAAGCGAATGGCAGGAAAAGATGCGCCTGGAAGTCAATCGAGTCACTGAAAGGCTGGATCAAATCCAAAAGCGCATGGAAGAGATTTTCCAGTTCTGACACTGGTCGCCCCGCGCGTGAAAACTCCAAACTTCACCCACGTCTGCGACCGCTGTGGTCGTCCGATGGAGGAAACGGAACTCCGCTATATCGCAAAAATCCAGGTCTATGCCGCACCCAATCCGTTAAAACTTACGCAAGAAGATCTCGCGACCGATAAGAAAGAGGAAATCGATGCCCTCATGCAACAATGCGCAGGGAAAAGCGAAGACGAACTGATGAAAGACGTCTTCGTTGAGTTCAAATACGATCTCTGCCGATGCTGCCAGCAGACCTACATCACTTGCCCGATTTCTCCGATTGACTCTTAGCCGCCGGCGCAACCACGGGCGCAACCGCAGGCGTCGGGACCGCTACCCCGAAACGCATCGCGATCTGCTTGATCGCCTCAGCACCAGCGCCTTCTTGAAACGGGTTTTCGGGAGCCTCTCCGCCCCCACCAGAACCGCCCCTTGATCCACCCCGCTGCCGAGGCAGGCTGATGGCATCCAACCCGGCCAGCTGACCTTCGCTCAACTTAGCCACTAACTCCTTTTGCATATCTTCTGCATCTTCATCAGAAATGGATTTTTTGGCCATGATGGCTTTCAGCATCTCAGCGACCTCGACGCCTTTTTCTTTCGACAACTCAATCTGAATATTCCCCGTCAGGAGCGCCAGTTTGCGAACTGTGGTCGTCAATTGGCGCGTCGGCGAAATGGTAAACCCGCCGCGCCCGCCACCTCCGCCAGGGGCACCACCCATACCATCGGCGCCGCCGGAATCGGTCGCGGATAAGGTCCCGTCGGGAACAGTCGCGGATGAGACCAATTCCGCCTTTGCAATCACCTTGAATCCGAGCATCCGTTGCGCGACTGCGAGCGATGAAACACCAATGAGAACTCCCAGCGCACCAATGGCGAAGGAAGTCTGCGATGAACCGGGAAATTTTTTCCCCAGCGAGAGAACTGTAACGAGCATCAGGCAGAGCAAGGCGATGCAGCCAGCAGCCATGGCCATATTGTTGAGGGAATCGGCGGTGACCAGGAACAGGTTATTCATAGCGAGCGATCTTTCTCTTGCCGGATCCGGTTTGGATCAGGCGGTCGTTTTGAACCGGTGCGGCAGGCACGGGCGTCCAAAGACAAATCGACGCTCCAGTTAACTGTCGGTTGGGACCGGGACTGTCGGGTTCTATACGAGAAACGGAGCGATGACAAGCGCAACTACCGACATTAATTTCAGTAGAATGTTCAGGGACGGACCGGACGTATCCTTGAACGGATCGCCCACGGTGTCGCCGACGACGGCTGCTTTATGTGGTTCTGAGCCTTTCCGATACATCTTCCCTTTAATCTCGATACCCTCCTCGAACATTTTCTTGGCATTGTCCCAGGCACCACCGGCATTGGCTTGAAAAAGCGCCAGCAATACACCGGATACAGTCACCCCACCGAGCAATCCGCCAAGCGCTTCGGCGCCATTCATGCCGAAATACTTGAAGCCCATTCCGACCGCGACGGGCGTGACGATGGCAAGCAGTCCCGGCGCAACCATTTCCTTGATAGCCGCCTGGGTGGAAATCTCGACACACTTGCCATACTCCGCTTTGCCATCAGCTTTCGCGAAGGTCTCCTGGTCGGCATCCGACCAATCATCCTGATCCTTGCCGTCGTTTTTCCGCATCACTTCGAGCGCGTTTTTCAGTTCGGGTATACTGGCAAACTGACGGCGCACTTCCTCAATCATTGCCATTGCTGCGCGCCCCACTGCATCCATCGCCATGGCGGAGAAGAGAAACGGTAACATGGCGCCGACAAACAAACAGGCCATCACGTAGGATTTGGAAATATCGATGGACTGAATCCCCGCCGCAGCCATGAAGGCGCTGAACAACGCCAACGCCGTCAACGCGGCCGAGCCAATCGCGAAACCTTTTCCAATCGCCGCAGTCGTGTTGCCGACGGCATCCAGTTTATCCGTTCGCTGGCGCACTTCCTTCGGGAGATTCGACATTTCCGCGATGCCGCCCGCGTTGTCGGAGATTGGTCCGTAAGCATCCACCGCGAGTTGAATGCCCGTGTTTGCGAGCATGCCGACGGCGGCAATCGCGATGCCGTAAAGACCCGCCATCTGGTAAGCCCCGATGATGGCGGCGGCGATGATGAGAACCGGCAGCGCGGTCGAACGCATGCCCACGCCAAGTCCGGATATGATATTCGTCGCTGTTCCCGTCATCGATTGGCGCGCGATGTTCCACACCGGCGGCTTGTAAATGCCGGTGTAATACTCCGTGACCAGCCCAATGAGGACCCCCGAACCAAGGCCGAAAATCGTTGCCCAGAAAACACCCTTCGCAGTCGCCACGTGACCGCCAATCGTCCACTGCTCCGGCATTACGCCGTTGATGATGAACCACGATGCGACCAACATCAGCCCTGCCGCAACAAATTGCCCCATGTTGAGGCCCGCCTGCGGATTGCCACCTTCCTTCACTTTCACAAAAAACGTTCCCGCGATTGAAACGATGATTCCGGCAGCGGCAAGAAACAGCGGGAGAAACACCGGCGCAAGTCCATTGAAATGGTCCTTAAACTCCGGCAGACCAACCATGGTAGCACCCAGCACCATCGTCGCCAACATTGAGCCCACGTAGGATTCAAACAAATCCGCACCCATTCCCGCTACGTCACCGACATTATCGCCGACATTGTCCGCGATCGTTGCCGGGTTCAGCGGATGATCTTCCGGAATGCCCGCTTCAACTTTGCCGACCAAATCAGCCCCCACATCGGCGGCCTTGGTGTAAATCCCACCACCCACACGGGCGAACAAAGCAATGGAAGACGCGCCAAAGGAAAAACCGGTCAGCACCGTCATGACCTTATCGAGTTCCCATCCCATCGTCTGATAAATCAGAAACAATCCGCCAAGCCCAAGGACGCCCAATCCAACGACTCCCATTCCCATGCACGAGCCGCCCGTGAAGGCAACTTCCAGGCCTTTCTCCAAACTCGTACGGGCGGCATTGGTGGTGCGTACATTGGCCTTGGTGGCCACCTTCATGCCGATATATCCGGCCAAAGCCGAACAAAACGCGCCAACCACGAAAGACAAGGCTACCAAGCCGCTCGATTCAGCGGCCTGACTTCCCTGCCAGGCCAACAAGCAGGCAATCACGGCAACGAAGATTGCCAACACCCGATATTCCGCCCGAAGAAACGCCATCGCCCCCTCGGCAATATAGCCGGCGATTCGCTTCATCCGATCCGTGCCGGCATCCTGGTTTTCGACCCACTTGGCCCGATTGTAAGTGAAAATGAGCGCGAGAATTCCGATAACGGGGACAAATAATATTAATTGCATTGGTTCTTCTGGAATATTTTGATTTTGCGGAAGCGTAGTTATCCCTTTTTGAAGGGAAAGGAAATAATTTAGAATCGCCGCTCAATGGGCGCATCCCACTTTCTTGCAAGTGCCGGAACTGGCCCGAAAGCAGCATTTGCCCCCCTCCCCTCCCTGGGAATGGTGGGGGAGGGCCGGGGAGGGGAGGTTCGTTGGTGAACGGGACTGGGGACGCTCCCCTCTCCCCGGCCCTCCCCACCCCGTCGTTGCAGGGAGAGATTTCCCCGAAGAGTTCGCGCTTCGAACCCTTGAACCCGAAGCGCCGGGTCAGGGGACCCGGCCTACATCTTGTAGGCCCGGTGCCCTCACCGGGCGTCCCGCGCTCCGTCCGCTTCATGGGGATCGAGAAATGCGAGTGCCCCGCCTTGGCCGGCGACTGAGATGCGCCCCCGCTCAATCTGGCAAATTGATTCACTTCCACAGCGGATTCGGCTGGTAGATTGGCGAAGCCCAGGGAGATGTCTTTCCCTGTTTCAAGCCAACATCCTCAGGTCGCTGGGTCGCGACGAGGTAATCAAGAATCTGCCGACGAATTTCACCGGCAATCGGCCACATGCCATTCTTCTTTTGCATGGTGGTAATGATTTCATCCCACTGGTCACGATTCAGATGGTTCGAAGCGATGATAGCCGTCGAGTGGCACGGGATGCAATTCACCTGCACGAACGGCTTTCCGCTCCCCGGCTTCAGTTCAATAATCGCGGAAACATTGTCGGCCCCTTGAACGAATGAGCCGTTCCACGACGCCACCGCCAGAAATCCGAGCATGATCACACGACAGGTCTTCATATCGCCTTGACCGCGATTCGCTGCATCGCGTTGTTGAGATAACCCTTGGGATTCCATCCCGGAACCACCATCGGCTGCTGATGGCCTTTCACATCCGTTGCCCGAGCCCAGACTTCGTAATAACCACGCGTGGGAAACTTCATATCAGCCTCCCAGCGCTGCCACGCATAGGCATTTCGCGGCGGCTTGAGTGTCGCGGCAATCCACGTGCTGCCAAAATCATTGCTGACATGCATCGCGGTGATATTCCCCCACCCGCTCCAGGCATGACCGCGCAAATGAAGCGGCTTGGTCGCGGATATTTCAACACCAGTGCCCGGCGTCGTAATAATGGATTTCACCGGCATCTCGTGGATGATTTCCATTTCCTCGCCCGGAACCTTTGTTCCCGGAGCGACGGGAAACCTCGGTACCCGGTACGAACTCCCGGTCATCTTTTCGCCATCGTGAATCCGGTCCCGCACCCAGATGCGTTTCAGCCACTTACCCCCTGTTGAACCCGGCCATCCCGGACAAATCAATCGCAGCGGGAATCCGTGATGAGCCGGCAATGGTTTGCCGTTCATCTCCCAAGCCAACATCGTGTGTTCATCCATTGCCTTGGCAATGGGCACCCCACGCGAGATCGGATGTTTCGCGGGATCGCGGCTCAAGTGCTGATCTTCCCCGTAATATCCGATATAGACCGCCGAACGTTTGATACCGGCTTCGTTCAGCACGTCCCGCAACAAAACCCCCTTGTAAAGCGCACATCCCACCGCACCGAGCGTCCATTGATTGCCGCTGGCCGGTGGATGGAAACCCGCGCGCCCGTTGCCTCCACACTCGATAACCAGGGCACGCTCATGATTCCTGAATCGCTGTTTGAGTTCGGCGAGATTGACCTTCAATTCACGTTCCACTTCGCCGTCAATCGCGAGTGACCAGCCTTTGGCATCCTGCCGATGAGCCCGCTCCGGCACCAGGCCGTTGTTGCGAACGAAATGCCGTTCGTTCGGGGTTATCTCGTCATCCAGCAACGTGACGGGCGTCTCCGCATTCAATGGCCGGTCACCGAGAATTCGTAAACCGCGCTTGCCCGGAATGACGCCCGTCGTAACCGCCTGCGCCAACGCTTCGGGGAAGATTCCGGGCATTAATCGATCGGCAAACGGAATTGGACCACCCAGCGCGGCGAATAATCCCGTCAAACCGGAGGCTCGCAAAAACTCGCGCCGTGGCTGGCCGGTGAAAACAATCTTTTTGTCGTGCTTCATAAAGGGAAACTTGCGGGCGAATGCTAAATACTTTTCGGCGACGAACAAACATTAATCAGCACCTGCATAAACCAGCGAGACAGACAAGCTGAAAGACCGACAGACCGCTATGAACACACGGCCTTTGTCCCTCGAAGCGGAACGCCGATTGAACGCCGTCTGCTGCAGCTACGACGTGCAACCCGCCACCTTGAAACTACCTCGTAGACGGATGTTGTAGCAACGAATGTCCCCCGAAGACTGGGCCGACTGGCTGGAAGGCTTCCGCGAGCATGAACAGCGCGGCGAGTTGAACTAGATCAATGTTGATTACGCTCTTTCGAAACCCAAAAAGCCAAGCATAATTGAGTGGCGATTTAGCAACTGACGCGTGTATCTGGACAAATTCACGAGCACGAGCAGCCCCAAAAATGGGATGAACAATCCGATCACGTAGCAGATGCTCGTAAACGTCATGAATCGGAGCGACCTGCATAGCATGACAGCCGCGATCAAATGGTAAACAGCGGCACATAGTGCCGGAACCAGCATTGCAAGACTCGCAACCTCCGGCCCACCTTCGGAAAGCACAATCGCAACATTTAGGCACGTAGCCACCAAAAGGACATTAACACTCGGGTGTGCCACTTAACGATTTGCCCGAGTTCATCGTAGGGCGGAAACTCATCCTCCTCATCTTCCGCGCCTATTTGTTGTTCCTCGAATTCGTCCATGCCCACACAGACTTCTGTCACGTGCGGAAACTTAGGTCAAGGCGGGCTTTTTGCGGCTTGCCATTCGGTCGCCCAAGATTGATGTTCGACACGTTCAAGCGACGGCCGTTTCTTCAGAGGGGTTCCCCATTCCCGACCTCCGTGGCGGCTGTCGTTTAGACAGCTAATTCAACCCAAGGAATAGTTCACGAGCGAATTGAAGTGTGACTGTTCGAAGTGCGGAAATCCGATCTCGTTCGGCCCCGAAGCGGAGGGAATGGAAACTGAATGCCCTCACTGCAACCTACAGTGTCATCAGAGTCCGCGCAGTGGCGGTCAAGGCTCATTGTCCGTGAGCATGATGTTAGCTGTCAATCGAGCCGAAAGAATTGCCCACCGCCGGAACATAGTTTTAAAATCTTCTCTTTCCATCCACTCCCTTGGGCAATTGCAACACCTGCGAAACACCCAATTGTGATTCTTCAAATATTTCTTTAGGTTGGAGCATTCGTCTTTTGACGGGTTGTTTTCCGTGGACTGAATGCGATTAATCAAGCGATCGCTAAACCATTTATTGTGTTTCAGCCAAAGGTCGTAATCTTTGTCTGTATATTTCAGCCCAAGGCTGCCGCCCTTGCCTCGATTGAAGTCTTGGATAGTTTCCCAAATCTCTGCCATCACAGTAGTTGACCAATGGTAATGCCTGAGATACGGGAATGGAAGTGCATTTCCAAATCACACACTTGAACGGATTGTGCTGCATCCAAGACAACCCGTGCGCGCTTTCGGCCAAATATCTGAACTTGGAACACGCAATGGAATACCTTGTGGACAGCTGGACACCACTGGGGCAGCGTGTCAAAATCATTACGGCGGACAGGAGTGGCCAAACGACTGAACAGCTGTCTCTGGGGGGCAGTTTCAGTCTTGCCAACAGGGTCTGCGGGATCAATGTTTCGGACGTTCAAACGGCGGTCGTTTCTCCAGAGGGTTTCCCCAAACCCCACCTCCTTGTCGGCCGTCGTTTGAACGCTAATTTAACCCAAGGAATAGATCGTGAGCGAATTGAAGTGTGACTGTTCGAAGTGCGGGGCACCAATCGTGGTTGAACGAAACCTGGCGGGAATGCAGGTCAAATGTCGGCATTGCGAAGCTGTTTTTATAGTAAAGGGTAAGCCAGCAACTTTAGAACGGGTGTTTGAGTTCAACTTTGCTTGGAAGAGGACAGAAAAAGATTTTACTGTCCGATATCCATTTGTCGTAAAGTTAAGTGACAGGACATCCGTTGCCGTGTTGAACAAAAAGCAGTTAAAGACCCTCTTTGGACGTATTAGCGCGATCGAACCTGCCGATGATCTTCATGGCAAATACTTGGGGCTGATGTGTCAGTGTCGCGATTGGTTTGCTTTGGCGTGGGCTGAAAGAGTTACGGAGTTTATGGCTGATCGGATTCGCAAGATTTTCTACGCCAGCGGCGCTGGGGTGATTTTACTTATATTGACATACTTTCTGGGTTACCAGCCGGTTCACGATTCGATATACGGAAGGATTGGGATTTTTTCGGTCCTTATTTGGATAGGGTTCGTAGTCTACTGTTTGTTTAGAGGAAAAAGGGATATTGGATTGTTTCCAAT
>CALBIE010000858.1 GCA_937893495.1 uncultured Verrucomicrobiales bacterium
GTCTGGGAACGATATCGAGGCACCGGAATCAATTTGGTCGTCATGGATACCGGATTCGATCTGCTCCACCGGGATCTGGCTCCGAATCTGAACACGAATCTAGGGCTTGACGTATTGGCGGGTGACAATGACCCCAGCTTTGAGACCAACGAGTTTCACGCAACTGCCGTTTCCGGAATTGCCGCAGCCCGCGGCAATAATGGTATCGGTGTTTCCGGAGCGGCGCCCGAAGCAACTATAATCCCTATTCGGCTCCTGGCCGGCGTTCCAACATTTCTCTCCGACCAGCAGATTGCCAACGGATTCCTTCACGTCCAATCGATGGTCGATGTCCATAACAACAGCTGGGGCTCGTCCGGTCAGGGCTTCGACCTGTTCCCCATAAGTACATTGGTATCGAACGCCTTGGTGCAGGGGATCAATGTGGGCCGCTCGGGACGTGGAACCATTTACGTGTTTGCCGCGGGGAATTCCGGTGGGCCGGGCGTTAATGGAGATGGCAATCAAGAGGGGCAAGTCAACTCACGATATACCATTGGGGTTGGAGCACTATTGAACGACGGACGCCGGGCTGATTACAGCACTCCAGGAGCCTGCCTTGTCATCAGCGCGCCATCCGGACTGGATGGCGCAAATAGTATCATGGGCTCAACCACATCCGATATCACCGGGGCCAACGGCTATAATAACACCAGCGCCCCTGTTCCATTACCCGATCTAGCAGATACAGACTACACTCAGTTTTTTAACGGCACCTCCTCAGCATCGCCACTTGTGTCGGGCGTCATCGCACTCGTCCTACAGGCGAATCCGCTGCTCGGTTGGCGCGATGTTCAGGAGATTCTGATTCGAACTGCGCGAAAGGTCGCAACCAATGACGTTGACTGGGTAACCAATGCCGCCGGATACCATTTTAATCATCAATTCGGTGCCGGAATGATCAACGCGGACGCCGCGGTTCAATTGGCCACGAATTGGAGCAATCTGGGAATTTCGACAGTTGCTGCGTTTGCAGCGACCAATCTGAATGCCGTGATTCCGGAACTCGATACGAACGGATTCGTTCAGACGTTTTCGGTCACCAACGACACTCTCCGATTGGAGCACGTGCGGGTGGAACCCAACATTCAGCATCCGTTTCGCGGTCAACTTGCCGTCTCGCTTACGTCCCCGTCTGGAATCACCAGCCGTCTTTTCACAACTCATTTATCCGACGCCAACAACAGTATCACCAACTACGACTTTATGACCGTTCACAACTGGGGCGAACTTGCCAGTGGCACCTGGACAGTGCGTGTGACCGACTTGATTCCGGGCGGAGCGGGCGTCGTCAATTCAGTGCGACTCTGGCTCCATGGATCATTTACCAATTCCGGAGCCATTCCCACCAATCCTCCAGTCTTCGCCTCTAATCCAATCACCAAAACCAAAACGCAAGGTTCGACGGTGGATTTTGGAGTCACCGTCAATGGCACTTCACCCCTCTTTTTCCAATGGCTTCACAACGGCATTACAATTCTGGGTGCCAATCAACCGACGCTGCGCATCACTAACGTCCAACCCAGCCAGGCTGGTCAGTACACCGCGCGGGTCGTCAATCAGTTCGGCGAGGCAACCAGCTCGCCTGCCCTGCTGTTCGTGAACTCCCCGCCCATCGTCATTACTGCCCCATCAACGATCGGGAGCCGGCTTGGAAGCAATGTCACGTTTTCAGTCGCGGCAACCGGCGGCGCACCGCTGACATACCTCTGGCGAAAGAATGGGGTTCCCATTACGACCGCCGTGGGTAGCAGCTATTCCATTGCGAATGTCGCGACCAATGATTTTGGCGTCTATGACGTGTTGGTGGGCAATTCTATTTCCTCGGTGTTCAGTTCCAACGCCGCGTTGATCTTTCTGCCACCCTGGGCATTCACGAACCAACCGATCAGCCAGGCTGTCAACGTTGGCGCAACCGCGCAATTCTCGGTCGCCGTGGACCAAACAGGTCCATTTACTTTTCAATGGGCCGTCAATTCAACCAACGTCGCCTCGGGCACCAACTCCGTGCTGCAGATCACCAACGCTGCCGTATCCGACTCAGGCATCTACTCGGTCCTGGTTGGAAACAACGCGGGCAGCCTGGCAAGTTCAAATGCCGTGCTGACGGTATTTACGCCATTTTCTCTCGGCAGCGTTTCGCTTCCGACCAACGGTGATTTCGGAATCACGATCAGCGGTGACAACGGCCGAAGTTATCGCCTGGAAGGTTCGACCGATTTCAGCAACTGGGTGGCCATCAGCACCAATATTGTGGCAGGCGGAACAACCTCTCTTACGGATACTGCCGCCCGCGCCTTCAGCAATCGCTTCTACCGCGTTATCCTTCTTCCCTGACCTCTTTTCGCGCCAAAAATCGAAGCAGCGGGCTTGATTGTGCGTCTGAACCCGGTAGTTTGACGCCCGCTATTCGTCCACTGGATGCGACGGACAATCTACCCAAAAATTACCGATATGCTGAATCGTATTCTGCTCGCACTCGCACTTACCTGTCTCACTGCCCTCGCTCAAAACGGTGACAAGGTCGGCGAAAAACAGGAATCATTGATTCCTGCCGACAAGATCCCCCCCGCCCCTCCGCTGCCGCCGGACCAGGCTCTCAAGTCCTTCAAGCTTCCGCCCGGATTCAAAATTGAACTCGTCGCGTCCGAACCGATGATCGAAACTCCGATCGTCGTGCAATGGGATGCCAACGGACGACTCTGGGTGATTGAGATGCGCTCCTATATGCTCGACCCGACCGGTGCGGGGGAAACCAGGCCCATCAGCCAGATATCCATCCTCGAGGATTCCGACGGTGACGGACGAATGGACAAGAAGACCGTGTTCCTCGACAAGCTGGTGATGCCACGAGCGATGGCATTTGCGCAGGATGGACTCCTTGTCTGCGAACCGCCCGCACTGTGGTATTACCCGATCCTGGCCGGCGACAAACCCGGCAAGCGCGTCCTCGTTGATGCCGATTACTCCAAGGCCGCCGATCCGAAACTCGGCCGTCAGATGAATCCCGAGCATTCTCCGAACAGCCTGACCTGGACGCTCGACAATTGGCTTTACAGCGCCAAATCAGCCTTCAAATACCGCCTCGACGAAGGCGATTGGAAGAAGCAACCCACCGCCTTCAAGGGCCAATGGGGTCTCAGTCAGGACAATTACGGACGCATCCTGTTCAACTCCAACAGTGATCACCTTCGCATGGAACCCGCGCCCTCGGAGTATCTGCTCCGTAATCCCTTCTATCGCAGCGCCACGTTCAGTTACCAACCGCTGAAGGACCAGACGGTCTGGCCCGCGCGCATGAATCCGGGAGTCAATCGCGGCTATAAAAAAGGGACCTTGCGGCCAGACGGCCGGCTCGCTCGCTACACCGGGGCGTCGGGTCCCGGAGCTTATCGGGGCAACCATTTCCCGCCGGAATTCCAAAATGACGTATTCATCCCCGAACCCACGGGCAACTTCGTCCGACGCGATGATGTGACGGAAAAAAACGGTAAGGTCTCCGCCACCAATCCCTACGCGAAAGCCGAAAGCGAATTCCTTGCCTCTACCGATGAAATTTTTCGGCCGGTCAACTGCTACACCGGCCCGGACGGCGCGCTTTATGTCGTGGACATGTATCAAGGTATCATTCAGCACCGGTACTTCCTCACGAGTTATCTCCGCAAGCAGGCCGAGAGCCGCGGCCTCGACAAAGTAGCGCGTTACGGTCGTATCTATCGCGTCGTGCATACCGGGCGCCCGCTCGACCAGGGCCCGAAGCTCGCCGGAGCCGACAGCGCCACCTTGGTCAAAGCATTGTCCCATCCCAACGGCTGGTATCGCGACACAGCCCAGCGCATCCTCGTTCAGAAAGCACCCGGTTCAGCTGTAGTCCCCCTTCGCGCCCACGCAACCGGTGGCTCCAATCCACTCGGTCGCCTGCACGCCCTGTGGACGCTCGGCGGAATGAAGTATCTGGATTTGGAAACGCTTCAGAAGGTTCTCCCGAAGGAAAAGGACGCCAAGGTCATCGCCGCGGCCATCCGGTTGTGCGAGCCGCTGCTGGCAACCTTTGAACGTGATGATGTTGTCGCTCTTTTGATCAAGCAGATCGGGAATCGTAACTACGATGTTCAGCTACAGCTCGCGTTGACTCTGGGCGATGCTCGGATTGCTTCCGCTGACGCAGCATTAGTCAGGATCGCCAATCAAAACCTCGCCGACGGAACGATTCGCGACGCCATTTTATCCGGACTCGTGGGAAGAGAATCGGCCTTCATCACGCGTCTCGCGGCCGACAATTCCTGGAAGAACTCAAATCGTGACCGCGAAAAACTCATCGGCGAACTCGCCAAGTGCGTGATAATTCAGGGTCGCCGCGCTTCCGTAAATGGTCTGCTCGATTTCGTTTCGGCAGATACCACGCCCGACTGGCAGAAGACGGCGATTATCGTTGGAATGACTCCCGTCAAGCCGAAGTCAACCAAGGGCCTTCCACCCGTTCGCCAGAAGAAAATCCAACTTACCGAGAAACCGAGCGCGCTGGAACAACTGAAAAGCATCGAATCCAAATCAGTTCAGACCGCTCTGGCGAAGCTTGATGAAGTTCTCGTCTGGCCGGGCAAGCCAGGAGTCAAACCGGAACCGCCGGTACGACCATTGACCGATTCCGAAAATGCGCTGTTCCTCTCCGGCAAGGCGCTCTATCAGACCAGTTGCGGTGCCTGCCACCAACCGCACGGATTCGGTCTGCCGGGTCTGGCACCACCGCTCGCGGATTCCGAATGGGTGTCGGGTTCCGCGGACCGACTCGTCCGCATTGTCCTGCACGGCGTCGATGGGCCCATCGTCGTTCTGGGCCAGAAATACAACCTGGAGATGCCCGGTCACGGCACCTTCAGTGACGAGCAGATCGCATCGGTCCTGACCTATGTCCGCCGCGAATGGGATCACCCTTACGATCCCGTCAGTCCAAAGAAAGTCGCGGACGTGCGCAAGCAGTCCGGCCCTCGCGAAGAAGGGTGGACGATGGAGGAGCTGCTCAAGATTAAATAGGTCGCCGATGTGGCTGCACTTTTTCAATCCGCCCCGAGTTCATCACCATCGTATGCGTAATGCAGGCCGGCAGGTCGTTCGCATGATGACTGACCATTACCAACGCCGTGCCGAGTGCTTCCAGTTGATTTAAATGCTGACGCAACAATTCCCGAACACTCGCCTCCAAACCATCGAAGGGTTCATCCAGTAACAGTACGGCGGGCGCGTGAACGAGGGCCCGGGCAATCAGAATTCTCCGCAATTGCCCGTAGGAAATACTCCCGACGGATCGCTTTGCCAATTCGCGGAGGTCGAATAACTCGATCAACTCAGCTACCCGTTTTTTCTGATCGCGACGCAAAGTGTCATAGATCAGATGGCCGCCAAAAAATCCCGTGGCGATGGCATCCGCTCCGCTCAACTCCTCTTCAAATCGCATTTGAAAATCCATTGATACATATCCGACCCGCTGCCGGATTTCCCACAGCGTGTGTCGACGTGTTTCACCGAAGCGATTAATCAACCCGCCTTCAACCGGATGCACTTCGCCCTGCACCAACCTGAGAAACGTGCTTTTCCCTGCCCCATTTTTCCCGAGCACTGCCCAGTTCTCGCCGCGAAACATTTCCCAATTGACACCCCGCAATACAGGTTTTCCTCCCTGATAGACTGTTACCGAGCGCAACTGGAAGAGCGATTCGAATTTGCCCGCAGCGGGCGGCGCATTCGGGTGGAGCCCCTCAGTGGGAGCGCGGACTTCAGTCCGCAAAGGCGTTGCAGTGCAGAAATATTCCGTATGCCGATGACGATGGTTGCCGGTGGACGTTTCTGCGGCGTAAACGCCGCGCTCCGGGGGCTCCACTCGAATTCGCCCCGCAGCGGGTTGCGGCCGTCGGCTTGCCGAGACCGCTCGGCCGATCCCTCGTTGCTTCACTCGCGCGACTCCAAACCGCGCATCGATTTTCTCTCGCCCAACAATTCGCCCGTCGCGCAATTCCAGCGAATGGGTCAGGGCGGAAAAGTATTCCTCGGGGCGGTGAGTCGTGAGAATCACCTGCGTGCCTTCTCGCGCAATTCGATCCACCCAACCGACCATGCGCTCGCGGGTTCGCGAATCCAACCCATCACAGAATTCATCCAGCAACAGCAGGCGCGGATTACCGACCAGTGCCCGGGCCACCAGCAGGCGCCGCAACTCGCCCTGCGAAAGAGTCTGGATGTCGCGAGCCAGCAGTTCACCAAGGTCCAATCGTTCGCCTGCCGACTTCACCGCCTTCTTTTCTC
>CALBIE010000859.1 GCA_937893495.1 uncultured Verrucomicrobiales bacterium
TTATCTTCTGAAGAACAGGTAAGATCAGAGCCTCGTCACCTCGTCTGCTACATTTTTGACGGGCGGCTACTCCCCGATGTCCGCCTGATAACGCGAGGCGATGGATTGCAATCGTTTCAACACATCCGGATTGGTACTGGCCGCGTTCCGCGACTCGCCGACATCGGTGCCGAGATTGGCGAGGAAGCCGGCCTTGTCCTTCCCGGTCAACGTTACCGCCCACTCGGGTTTCACGTTCTCCTTCGGATTCGAATAAAGCTTCCAGTCGCCGGCGCGCACGACCCATTGCGCATTCTTCCCTTTGCCGAGTTGCCAATAGTAATCCTCGTGTGGTGATTTGGATTTTTCGCTGCGAATCACGTCAACAATCGACCGGCCATCGAGTTTGTGATCCTTCGGTACCCTGCTTCCGGTCAGCGCCGCGATGGTCGGCCACCAATCCGTTCCCACAACAAGTTGATCGCGCACTTCGCCTTTGGGAATTCCGGCCGGCCAGGAAACAATCGAGGGCACGCGGATGCCGCCCTCGAACAGGTTGCCTTTGTGTCCGCGATACGGACCGGCACTGCCACCGCCACCAAAGGTGCGTTCTTCCACCGAATGGCCATGGTCGGACTGGAAGATGATTATCGTGTTTTCACGGAGCCCGAGTACTTCCAGATAGTTTACGACTCGCCCGATGTATTCGTCCGTGGTGGAAACGAACGCCGCATACTTGTCTCGGGGAGGGGATAGTTTCTGGTATCGCCGGCGCCACTTTTCAGTGCCGTGCAACGGGTAATGCGGCCAGTTGATCGCCCAGTAGATGAAGAAAGGCTGCGCCTTGTTGTTCGAGATGAATTCCTTGACCTCGTTCACCATCAGGTCGCCAAAGTATTCACCGTCGTGCCAGACTTCCTTTCCCTGCCGCCACAAATCATGGCGGTTCGGGCCGACCCAGTAGAAGAAGTGCGAGTAATTGTCGATGCAGCCGCCCATGTGGCCGAAGCTGTAATCGAACCCCTGTCCGTTGGGCATTGTCTCCGGCGTGTAGCCGAGATGCCATTTGCCGATGTGCCCGGTCGCGTAGCCGTTGGTCTTCATCAACTCCGCGATGGTCACCTCCTCCGTCGGCATCCCCGCCTTGCCTTTCTCCGAAGAGACATTGCCCGCCACACCCGCGCGCGGCGGAATGCGCCCGGTCATCAGTCCCGCCCGGGACGACGAGCAGATTGCCGATGGCGCGTACATCTGCGTAAAGCGCACGCCCGTCGCCGCCAGACGATCCATGTTAGGCGTGATCAAATCTTTCGCGCCGTAGCAGTTGACGTCCACGCTGCCTTGATCGTCGGTGTAGATGATGAGGACGTTTGGTTTTTGGGCGGCCGCGACATTAAAAATTGAGCACAATCCGATTGAAACTGTTGCAAGCAAGCGAAGGACTTTCATGAACAGAACGGTAGGGATGGAATTGATGAGAGGGCAAATGGAAAATCACATGCCGCCAAATAACAGCAGAAAAAACGAAACGAAGAGTATCGTGGCAATGACGCCGCGGAAGAACACGTCGGAGGTTCGCAGGTGAGCCCAGTGCCCGAGAAAGGTTGCCACTAGAAACGCCGGGCTCAGGTACAGGGCCGTTTCAAACATCTCGGCCGTGAACAGTCCCTGGTAACAGAACACGCCCGCTGCCCAGAATGAGGCGACGAAGAACACGCCGAAGATGGTCGCCCGCAATCGGCTCTTGTCTTTGATCTGATGGGCGAGGAAGAGCACCACCAGCGGACCGCTCATCATGAACGCGCCTCCAAATACGCCGCCGACCAATCCGAACACCAATCCCCAGCGTGGCGAGATGCCAAGGTGCAGCGGCCGTTTGACGGTAATGGCAAGGTAACCGGCAAAGAAAAGCACCAGGGCCGCAAGGACCATTTTCAGCGTATCGTTCGGAATCGTTGCGAGGCCGTGCGCGCCTAATGGAATTCCAATCAGCGAACCAGTCAGAACCGATATTCCATTGCGATAATCGATATCCTTCAACAGGCGCGGGGTCAGGATCAGGCTGACAGCCAGTTCGAACAGCAGTTCCAGCGGCACGATGAAGGCGAGGTCGTACATCAGCGCCAGCAACGGAATGCAAATGAGCGCCGCGCCGAATCCGGTCAATGACCGGATGAAGAACGCGACGAAGATGATGATGCTGGCAAGCGCAAGGGTCATGAAAATCGTGGCGCGGGCGTCCCGCCTGCATCAAAACGCAGATTGCGAACGAGCGCGCGCGGTTTATCCGGAGCCGGTCGGCATTTGCGACCGCCTTGTGCAGGCTGGAAGCCTGCGCTACGACCAGTCCGCCCGCTAATCCTTAAACTCCGTAATCCGGATGTTGCGGAACTTATAAACCTGGCCGTTCTCGCCGTGATGCTGCAGGGCGACGTATCCCTCGGCGTCCATGTCGTCGCGGTAATCCGTCGTCTTTTTGCCGTTGATGAAGATCTGCAGGTGGTCGCCCTTTGCCACGATTCGATACTTGATCCATTCGCCCAGTCTGGCCTGCGCCAGTTTCGTTTTGCCGCGCTCACTGTCCTTTGGGTGCAGCCATTTGCGCCGGCCCTCATCATACAGTCCTCCCGTCCAGGCACGGTCACTCGGATCGCACTCGGCCTGGTAGCCGTACACCTTGTTCTTTTCCACGTGACATCGGAACATGACTCCCGAGTTACTCTTGCCTTCCGGAGGCAGCATGATTTCCACCTCAAGCTCGAAGTCCTTGTATTTCTTCTCGGTTACCAGAAAGAATTTTTTGTTCGCCTTCAACGCAATCACGCCGTCCTCGACGCTGGCTTCGCCCCAGTCAAAGGGGTTTTTCCAGCCATCCAGGGTTTTGCCGTCAAAGAGCGGCTTGGCGTCGCCGGCTTCGGCAGTTTTTGGTGCCAGCAGTGCGAGCGCCAGAAGGCTCGTCAAAATCAGGGCGTAATTTTTCATATCAAATCCGTTTGTGTCCGTGGTTTGTGCGGTGGATTCGACGCAAAGGCAAACCCAATTCCTTCACCCGGATTTCGTTGGCCAAAGAGGGTTGCAGGATCCGGGAAATGCAGGATTTTCTCTTTCTCTGCTTTCATAAGGTTCGCTGGCCCGGTAGAAACTGGCCGCACCCATGAGCAATGCCGATGCAAATGAAACGGTCGCCGCGCCCGTGCCGGGAAAGAAGTCCACGATTGACGATCTTGAAATCAAGGACGCGCGGCTGATCTTTAACGCAGTCTGGGAGCAACTTGAAGAGGATTGCGGTCACGAACAACTTCGTTTTCCCAAGGAAATCATCCTCCTCGGCGGCGCGCCCGGGTCCGGTAAAGGAACCCACACGGAATTCATCCGGCGAGCGCGCGGCTTTACCTGCCCGCCCATCGTCGTCAGCGACCTTTTGGATAGTGATGAAGCCCGGCGAATCAAGGATGCGGGCGGTATGGTCGGTGATCGGGATGTGGTCGGTATTCTTCTTCGACGAATGCTGGACTCCGAATTTCGGGATGGCGCGATCCTGGATGGTTTTCCCCGCACGAAGGTGCAGGTGGAGTGCCTGAAACTGCTGGTCGATAAAATCAACGCACTGCATCGGGAATTTCACGACACGCCGTTGGCGGTCCATTTTCGCAAGCCGACCATTCACGCCATGGTTCTCTTTGTCGAGGAATCGACCAGTATCGAGCGCCAGCTTTTTCGCGGGCAACAAATCTCGGCGTACAATGCCAAGGTTCGGAAAACCGGGGACGGTTCCGAGCGCGAATCACGAGCCACGGATCTCGAGCCGGATGCGGCGCAGCATCGCTACCGTGTCTTCAAAGAAAAAACCTGGAGCGCGTTGCAGTCCTTGCGGGAACGTTTCTTTTACCACTTCATCAATGCCGAGGGGCCGATCAAGGAGGTGGAAGAAAACATCCTTGCGGAGCTTCAGTATCAGAGTTCACTGGAGTTGGATGAGCGGACCTTTGACCGGTTGCGCACCATTCAAATAGCGAGTGAAATCGTGGTGCATGCCCGCCAGGAACTGGTGCGCCGGCTGGACAGCTACGAACTCGAACACACGGAAATGTTCGCCCAGGTTGTGGACATCGTCCGCAATCGGTTCATGCCGATTGTCACCCGGCACGCCATCGCCGGACACGCCGCGGTCAATGCCATCGACGAAATCTTTTCCAATCCGATGGCCCTGGCCATGGTGATCGACGTTTTTTCCGAACGCGGATATCGCGCCACGGTGGACAAACGGCTGGAGTACATTCCGGAGAAGGTGAATCTTGAGACGGGTGCCATCGACTGTCGCCAACTCTGGATCTACCGCATCCACATCCATTTTCAGGGCTCGGAAATCCGGCGCGGCTGAGAACGTTTTTTCTCGATTCGGGTCTTGTTACTGTCAATCAGGGTTTTCGCCTTTGCTCCGTTCGTGGAATGCGGACAACAAAAAGACAGGATTGAAAAGGCATACAGGCCTTCCAATCCTGCCCTCACCGCCACTCAGCGGGAGTTTAGTCTTGTTGAATACCGACGAGAGAAATAACGCAGTTATCGTGCCATGGCCGGGCATAACCGCTCGCCCGCAAACTCTGTCTCGTATCAACGCAATTTCCTTGGGGAAAACGGCTTACGTCGTCAGATACGCCGCGCAGGTCGGTCTGCGCAGATTCAGGTTGCCATCTGCTGGACCAGCAAGACGCGTGAATATGACGCCCGTCAAATTCCTTTTACGGAGCGATGGCGACTAAACGTCGCCGCAAATGGATTTGCCGTCGGAACGAAGATCGCGGCAAGCCTCGGCCACGCGGTTGGCCATGCCTTCCTCGGCCTTCTTCAGGTAACTGCGAGGATCGTAAACCTTCTTGTTGCCGATTTCGCCATCCACCTTGAGGACGCCGTCGTAGTTCTTGAACATGTGTTCCACTATCGGGCGGGTGAACGTATATTGTGCGTCTGTATCGACATTCATCTTGATGACGCCGTAGTCGAGTGTCTCGCGAATCTCTGCCAACAGGCTTCCACTGCCACCGTGGAATACCAGGTCCATCTCCGCTTCCTTGCCGAACTTGGCGATGACGGCGTCCTGGCCTTTCTTGAGGATGTCCGGTCGCAGCTTTACCGAGCCGGGTTTGTAGTGGCCATGCACGTTCCCGAATGTCGCCGCAAAGGTGAAGCGTCCGATCGGGTGGAGTGCTTCATACACTGCCAGCATGTCCTCGGGTGTCGTGTAGAGTTTGTCTTCGGGAGTGTCCGCTGAGCCGGCCGCGCCGTCCTCTTCACCACCCACGACTCCGGCTTCGACTTCGAGGATGATTTCATTGTCCACAGCCATTTTCAGATACTCTTTCGAGATGGCGATGTTTTCTTCGAGCGACAGGATGGACGCGTCCAGCATGTGATTCTGGAACAGATTATTCTCGCCCCTGGCGCGCCGTGCCGCCGTGGCTTCTATGAGTGGTTTGAGGAAATTGACCGCGTTATCCGGCTGGCAATGATCGGTGTTGAGCGCGACCAGCACGTTATACTGTTCAGCCAATCGATGAGCGGCTTCGGCGAGGACGATCGTACCAAAAGTAGCGTTTTTGTTGTTGATGCCGGAAGCGAACTGGCCGGCACCCGTCGAGAACTGAATGATCCCGTCGGATTTCATATCGGCGAACGCCTTGAAGGAAGCGTTGAGGGTGACAATGCTGGTGCAGTTAATGGCCGGGTAGGCGTAGGAGCCCTTTTGAGCGGCATCCAGCATGG
>CALBIE010000860.1 GCA_937893495.1 uncultured Verrucomicrobiales bacterium
AGCTCCCATACAATTCTATCTTTCTTCGTGGTTTCAGTGGTTCGGTTTCCGTTTCTTAATCAGAGCGCGGCAAAATAGAAATTCACGGGATAAATGAAAAGGGAAAACCCGAAACAGGCGATGAACGCCCGTATTCCGAGCGATTTTGCGTCCTGCGATGCTGAAACGCCCCAATCCAAACCGTAACGATGCAGTTGAGAATCGCCAACGACGGGGAGTATGGGAGTGCTGCGGTTTAGCTCACCAAACAGTGCCCGTATTCCATTGCTCCAATACTCCACGACTTCCGCCCCATCCGGAGCAAATCGCCCTTTTCCCCCAGTTTGGACGGTATAGTTACGGCTAAAGCAGAAATCCAAATGGCGGCCTAGTTCCTATCCTTCTCGTTCGCTGCGCCTCCCAGCGTCACATCGACGCCATAGTTCAGGGAAAGATCCTGATGCGCCCGAGCAGCCCAGGGCGTCTTCAGATAGTTCTTGCAGACAGTCTTCAGGGTGCGAATGGCGGCCGGCTTGTCACCTTTCGCGTCGTGGTATGCGGCCATTCGATAATGGGCTTCGGGGGCGGCGCTCTTGAAGAAATTGAGCACACTCACCAGTGTTTGGATCGCCGAATCGTGCTTCTTGAGCGCGCCCTGGCATTCGGCGATCCGGAACAATGATTGAGGTTCGCGTTGTGACTGATTGTAGCAGGCGATGGCTTCCGCATAACGCCTGCTGCTGTGCTGCAAAATCTCGCCGAGGCGCCACTGAATTGCTCCGACCTTATCGGGATGCTTCTCCAGCATTGCCCGATAATCCTCCACGGCACGTTTCGCATTCTTTTCCTCCAGCCAGGTCTCGGCAATCTGTGAGTCGGCGTAATACTGATCCTTGATATCGCGATACACCAGCCGAGCCTCGGCCCGTTTGCCGCCGGAACGGAGATACTGCGCGTACTCGCGACGGAAGGTGTCGTTTTCCGGATGTCGTTTTGTGAGAGCCGCGAATCGTTCAATCGTTTTTTCTAACTCGCCGGCCAGTGAAACGATTCGAGCAGACCAATGCTCAAGAGACGTTTTCAATTCTGTATTATCAACCGGCTGCTTCTCGATGAACGCCACCGCATCCGCAGCAACAATTGGCTTCGCCTTCGTGCCTTCCTCGCCGTAATAGGTGGGAAGATATCGAATCGCGTGATACGTCCATTCCGCGAATGTTTGCAACGGATTATTTGGCTTCGCTTGCTCCACCAGGATAAACGCATCGGCGGTCTTCCGCTCCATGAGCAGATGGGCCAACAGTCGTTGCTGGGAACTGTTCCGCAAATTACGCGGCGCGGTGTACTCGCCCGTGGCCAGGTATCGCATGTGATCGACCCATTTGGCCGTCTGACCAAGTCGCCAGTAAACCTTGCAGACTTCCGAACGGGCATTCGCACCGAATTCGGTCTTGGGCCACCTCGCGGCAACCTTCTCGAACGCCTTGACCGCTTCAGCCACATCACCTGTCTGGGTCCAGCAGACACCGATGGAGTATTGGGCCGTGCCGGCGTCAATTGAATCCGGAAAATAGTCCAGGACGTTTCGGAACTCACCGATGGCAGTGTTCACCTTTCCCAATTGGCGGGTGCATTCGGCAAACATGAGCTGGGCATAGGAAGCCGTTTCCGAACGGGTATATAATTGCAGGAACAGCTCATACTCCGATCGCGCATTCTTGAAGTTCTGCTGTTCGAAATATCGCTCGGCGCGAATCAACTGATGCCGTTCCTCCTCAGTCAACCGCGTCCAACGCTCGGTGGCGAGTTTGGCATCCGAGCGAGGAACCATGATTCCGCCCGTGAACAACAGGAGAACAAACCCGATAATTGAGACCTTGATGTGTTTCATTTGTCCACTTCGGTGGCCAGTACGATGGCCGCTTCACATTGGTTGACCAAATCCATCAGTTTGACGGCGCTGCCGTAATCAACGCCCCGGTCGATGTTGATGATGACCGCCCGGTCCTTGCTGCCGGCCAATTTGGCCTCCAACAATCCTTTGAGCAGGTCCCATGAGGTTTTTTCGCCATTGAGAAAGACATCCTTCTGCAGGTTCAACTGGACGGACACATTTTTGTTTTCCGCACCCTTGCTCGTTTGAGCCTTGGGCAGCTTCAGGTCAATGCCGGTGACACTGACGAAGGTTGTGGTGACCATGAATATGATCAGCAGCACGAGCGAGATGTCGATCATCGGAATGAAATTGATCGCCGCGATCGGCTCGTCCGAGTCGTCATTGAGGTCCATGCTCATATGCAAATGTCCGAGTTGCCGATATCGATCATCTAGTCACTTTCCGACAGGCCTGGCAGCTTGCTGCGCAGATCCCGATAGACCTGAAACGCATGAGACTCCAGTTCCAGTCCAAGGTTGGCGATCATCTTCGTGAAGTAGTTGTAAAACATCAACGCGGGAATCGCGACCAACAATCCGGTGGCGGTGGCGACGAGCGCCTCGGAAATGCCGGCGGCAATCACGCTGGGTCCACCCATGCCGTGGGTCGCGATGTCCGAAAACGCGGAAATGATGCCCTTGCAGGTTCCAAACAACCCAACGAACGGGGCAATGGACGCAATCGTTGCAAGGATTG
Source organism: uncultured Verrucomicrobiales bacterium (assembly GCA_937893495.1). GTDB lineage: Bacteria > Verrucomicrobiota > Verrucomicrobiia > Limisphaerales > JAYPXF01 > CALBIE01. The sequence continues at coordinate 2,612 of CALBIE010000860.1, forward strand.
GCATATACTGTTTCATGCGGGCCATTTCTCCCCGCATGGCCAGGTTCATCACCCGCCCGGCGTCCGCGCTCTCCGCCTCCAGGCCGGAAGCAGCCTCCGCGAGAATCATGGCGGCAAGTGGTGACTCGCTCTGGCGGCAATGCACCAACACTTCGCCGTATTCCTCTTTTTCAAACGCTCCCTGCATCGCATCACGTAAAGCCGTGGTCGCGCGGCGGATTTTTTTGAAAAACGAAAGCCGTTCCAGCACCACGCCAATGCTGACGATTGACAGAGTCATCAGCGTCACCATGGTGATGCCGCCTGCGAGTATCCATTCCCAAAGCATATCAGTTACAAGGGTAGAGGTTTAGATGTTGAGTGGGGAGAAAATATTGAAGCGATTCAATTTCCCACAGTTCCGAACTGTTTGGTCCAATTTTGGTCATCATTTCTTTCCTTCGAGTAAAAGTTTCCATTCGCTGTAGTCGGCCATGGCTTGCGCGAGAATGTTGACACCAAGCTGGTAGGCCTGTTCCGCCGATTCCGCGCTGGTTCCACCGTGCGTATCCTTCCACGCGTCCGAGATGGAACCCTGATGATAAAACACCACCCAACGCCCGTTTTTCTTCCAGCCAAGCGCCCGCGTACCGCTGTGCGCCCATAACGGAGGGCAACCGTTGAGTGGATACGGAGCCTGATATATCGGGTCATCGTCGGGAATCAGCACCGGCGCGACCTCCGGCAGGATGGTCTTCATGAACCCTATAAACACGCCGTGAAACCGGTTTCCACCGTTGTCGGCAAAGATCATACCGTGATTCTCCACGAGGTAATCTCGCACCGCGCGCACATCGCGCTTGGAATAACGAAACGGGTAACTCCCGCAAAAGAACACCACCGGTGGTGCACGACCCTTCACATAACGCCCCAACTCCGCCAGCGTTGCGTCCAACGGAATGGTGGACACGGGCATTCTGACCCGCTTACCAAACTCGCGGGTGATGTTTTCATCGGCACCGTTCCGGAGATTGTGGTCCCAATTGCCGCCATCGTATCTGACGCGGACAAAACGGAAACGCACACCTTCTCGTCCGGCCGCATAGCCGGCCGGTCCGGCACCGTCGCCCTGCCCAACCTTATAAACGTTCTCGGTGACCTTGCGCAGGTTGAGCGGCGTGCGATCAATGGGTGGCACATCAAATACGATCGGGCTGTTCGGATTCACCAGGATCCGTTTGCGCTGGATCTTCTTCACGTGAACCTTCATCTGCCGGATCATCGCCTTGGGCTTCCCTGATCCCTTGACCAGATCATAGGTCTTCCGACATCCGGGAATGAGCATCAGCAGCACGCTCATCAACACGATGCTTGCGTGCGCGAAGAATGAACCGGCAATAAACCGGCGCAACCGCCCGTGCCTCCCGCTCCACCAGACCGCATTCGCCCGGAACGGATTCCAAACACGGGTCGGATTGGTCGATTGTTCAAGGGCAGACATCAGGAGATGAATGGCAATCGGTCATGTTCCTCTTGGAGTCCACGGTCAATCTGGAAACACCACACGTCTGAAATTCGGGCGCATTGGGGCAATGCCCCCCGGAGCGCGGCGTTTACGCCGCAGATACGTCCGCCTGCAACCATGATCACCGGTATGGGAAGATTTCTGCACTGAAACGCCTCTGCGGACTGAAGTCCGCGCTCCACTGGCGGGGGCTCCGCCAAAATGCGCCCCGAAGACCTGTCGTCAAAGTCGGCTTGCCGCATTTCGCGTTACTTCAGGTCCTTCAGCAGATCGTCGGCATTGCCGGACGAGAACGGACTTTTGAACTTCTCTCCCGGCTTGGCCACCTTATCCAATCCAAGAATCTTTTCGGCCTCCGCCTGCTGGTTTGTGGCGACAGTCGGAGTGACGGGAGCGTTGGTCGGCACGCCTTGGCCCGGCGGCGGTTTGTTCGCGTCCGCCTTTTGCGCTTCCTCTTTTTCCTTCTCTTTCGCGGCAGCCAACTCCGCCGCGTTTACAGCTGCGCGGCTGGCTTCCTTGCGCAAATGTCCGGCGTAGCTCAATGCGCAAAGGGCCGCAATGAAGGCGACATGCAGAATCGCGCTCACGAATGACCACTTCCACAGAACCCGCAGGGGAACCGCCGTCCGGACTTTGTTGTCGTTGTTTGTCATCAGAATCTCCGGCCCCTCACCAGCCTGCCCTCACTGAGCCACATCACGTTCAGCGATGTTCACCATTTCAGGCAACACCAACTTACCCCGGGCAAACTTTGCGGCATCGCTCTCCGGATAATCCCAGGTCGTTCGCTTGTATCGGCGATAAGCATCCTCAAGCCGTCGCCCACTGCGATACGACTCACCAGCCCAGAACATGGCGTCCGGCCGGAACTTGCTCCGGGGGAAATTCTCGATCAGGAAATCAAACTGCTCGCCGGCTTTCTGGAAATTCTCGGCCTTGAACCAGCATTGAGCCGTGCGGAACTGCATGCGCTCGGCCCATTCATGTTGCGTGAACCGGTCCACAAATTTTTTTGAAACCGCCGCTGCGGTTGGATATTCCTTGCGGACGTAGAAATACTCCGCGATGCGAACCACCACGTTGGCCACCAACGGATGATCCGGCCAGGTGTAGGCGAGCGTGACGTATTCGGCGCTGGCGGCGTCCATGTCGTTCTTCTCTTCAAAACATTGACCCAGCTTGTATTGCGCATCCGGCGCGAGGGGGTTTTCCGAATGATTCTGCACGATTCGCCGATAGAGGGTGATTGCCTCGTCATATCGACCGAGTTCCTGCGCGAACTGGCCCAACAGGTAGTCCGTCCGCGCCTCGTACCGTCGGCTGGGATAATCGGTGCGCAACTCCTTCAACAACAGCATGCCGGAGTTGAGCGCGTTGGTCGCCTCGGGTCCCTGTTTGAGTTCACGGTAGTTTTTGAACAACTCGAACCACGCCTCCGCCATCCGGAACTGCGATTCGATGGCGACCATTTCGGTCGCATATTTCTTTTGGAATACCAGCAGATTGCCGTCATCACCCTTGACGACATTGATTGTCTTCTTGAGCACATTGGTCTCCCCTGCTCCACCAGCGTAGGAAAGCGTGATCGGATCGCCGAACCATGCCTCCATTGTCGAATCGTCCGGAACTGGTTTCTCCGCCGCAACCAAGCGGAAGCTTCCGGAGAACGTGCCGCTATGGCTCAGCGTTTCCTGCAACTCGGCGGCGAATCGCTCGCCGCGCGGAGTCGCTATCGTCACCTTGACCCGATCCCGCTCGGGCGTCGCATCCGCCGTGAGATCCGTGACAACAACAAACGCCTTGTCGCCCAGATAAAGATTGGTGAGCGGGGCATCGTAACCGTTGTCGGTGAATTCTATGACCGCCGGCACCGCCAAACGCGCCTGATCAGTGAAGTTCGTGCCCTGTGATTGGTAACTGACCTTGATGATATCCCGACCATTCAAGTTGAGAACAGGAACCACGTTGGCCATCTCCTGCCCACGATTTTCAGGTGGTTTACGCGACCGTGCGATCAGTCGGGTGCGCGTGTCGCCGGGCTCCAAAACGATGGTCGGGGGGGAATCCTTGTCACCGAGATTCATGAAGACCTGTCCGATGAACCGCCCCAGTTCGAGCGCCTGATCCACCTCCGTCTGTCGAACCCGACGATTGACATTGGCCGCAGCGAACATCGACAAAGGACAGGTCACCTCCACGGAACTTCCGCCCGATGTCGTCACGACCGCCGTCACTTCACTGAAGGAATCTTTGGCCGCCGCCGGATCAAAAATCTCAAACGTCAACGGCGCGCGAAAGGCAACGGACTTGATTGGTTGCACCGACGCCGCATTGGTCGTGAGGGTGGATGCATACGAGAAAACTTCATCGCCATTTCGATTTCGTTCCAATGCGACGGTCGATGGGACAACCGCCAGTTTTGCCTCCCCGGAAACCGCCAATTCAATGTTGGCCGTCCGGTCAATCGGCGCTCCGGGATCCGTGTTCTGCGCATCAACGAATACCGCCTCGAGTTTGACTCCGGGACCGAGCTTGAAGCCGTTGGTCCGCTTGGGCGACCAGATATCGAGTTCCTTCGTGAAGACCCCGGCGAAGGGTTCGGTTTCCTTCGCCTTGAGCTCCATCTCACGCCCGTCGCTCGCCCGAAGTTTGAAGCGCACCGTGTCCCGATCGTCACTCACATCGGCATCGTAATCCGTCACGCTGACGACGACCCTTTGCCCCGGGTCCACCCGGCGCACCTGTTTCACGAGGGCATCGGGGACGGTTTGACCATTCACAGGCCTGAACTCGTAGGCCACGAAACCAATGATACCATTGTAATAAGTCGCCCGAAGTTGCTGCGACATCGTCCGCGGTTTGCCGATGGAAACCAGACTGATCTCATCCTCGTAAGTCGCGACGATTCGATCACTTGGGGTCAGGCGCAGGACGTCTCCCGTGGATTCGCCATCTGTTTCGGAGGGAAGCAAAACCTTTCCCTTGCTGTCGGTAACCGTGATTTCCGCGATGCGCGGCGCCGTTCCGGAAAATGTCCGGATAAACATTCTCAGGTAGCGACCGGAAGATCCCGTCAGATTCACCGTGGCCGAAACATCGCGGCCGGCAATTGTGGTGGCAATCCGCTCACTCTGAGCCTTGGTCAAGCCGGGATAATTGGTCGTGGCCGCCACGGCCGTCCAATCCGTCAGGTTCGTTGAAACCTGCACTGCATAGCTGGTCGGCAACTTGCCCCGCGGATAGCCTCCGTTGTTCCAATCCAACCTGCCAATGCCGACATTCTCCTTCAGATCCAGAACGATGTACTTGGGTGCCCGACCGTCATTAAGTCCCTCCCATGCCGTCGTCTTGCTGCCATCGATTGCCCGCACCGCATCGCTGCCGGCCGATCGGTCGCTGGCAAATACATTGGCGGCAATCTCCATGGTTCTGAGCGTCCCTTGAAACACGCCGGTATGCGGTCCCGTTTCTGTGAGGGTGGTCGTCACGCGCCCCCCGCTCACCGCCCTGACGAGCACCTTGATGGAATCCGGTTCACCACTCACATCGCGGTCCGAATCTTTCACCTGCAGATAAACATTGTTGCCCGGCTTGATGTCCGTTCCCCGGCGAAACTCCTGCCGGTAATCCGTCCCGACCCGCCGGCTTGCCCGCTCGCGCCGGAGCCGCAACTGCTCCTCGAAACCAACCTCCTCCTCATCCTTGATTTCAGTCGATGAAATCCGGAATTCGGCGTCCGCCGCAACGCGGATCGTTGACCGCGCCGGTGCGGCCTTTGAAAACTGCTCCTTGAAATCATCCGGATAGTCATACGCGATGATGTCGGCGCCATTGACCTGCAGGATGTTGTCGCCCGGTTTCGGTTCACCCAATGCGGTCGGCAGTTCCGCGCGAAAGAATCCCTTGCCGGCACTGCCACTTTCCAGTTTCACCCGCTCGCAATCGCCACCACTCGTTTTGACCTCCACGGGCACATGGCTTTGGCCGCGGCTGACCCCCAGATCGGCGTCCTGAATCACGATGTTCAACGCCATTCCCGGCGTATGCCACTGTTTTGCACTGCTCCCAATCAATCCAATACTCCGCAACAGCATCAACTCGTCGCGAAACCGGTTTTCCTGACCGTAAAGCTCCGACAGACGGAAGAGAATTGAATCAGCCACATCACTGGAAGGCGCGAGATCCATCACGTTGCGAAAACGCTCCTTCGCATCATCGACATCACCGCGCTCCTGCGCCAAAACGCCGAGCAGGAATTCGGCCCGGCTGGCAATCAACTTGTCACGGGACTTTGCCATCTGCTCAAAGACCTTGGCCGCGTCCACGTAGATCTTCTGCCGCAGAAAACACTCGCCGATTCGGAACTGCGCATCCGTCGCCTCGGGGGTCTCCGGATACCGGTTGAGGAGTGAAGTGCATTCGGACCGGGCAAGATCGTAACGAAGCGTCTTGAAGTAATAGTTCGCAATGTGCAACTGCGTCTTCGCCTTCTCGTCATCCGGCACCGCTTTCGAATTCTCGTTCCGGATGATCCAGCGGCGGAGGACGCGTTCGGCCATGACCAGCGAATCTTCATCGCCCCGCTGATGCAACCGATCGGACACCCAGCGAAGGTAATCGGCCGGCACCTTGTCCTCGTGTTTGACGAACAGCGCCTCATTGGCCTGAAATGCGTTCCAGGCGGCAACCGGATCGCCCATTCGAAAACTCAACGCGGATTTCAGGAGCGGTGCCCATTCGAGTTTTTCATCAATCTCCGCCGCAGGAAAGCCATGCTTGCCGGCCAGGCTGAACAAGGCCTGGGTCGCCTGCGCGCGAAGCTTCTGATCCGCACCGGTGAAACGGTTCATCGCCGCCCGCAACACCAATCCCGCCAGTTCCGGACGATCGAACGAGGCGAGTTGCTGTCCCCACTTCACATAATAATTGGCCAGCCAGTTGCCGTCGTTCGGATTCATGCGAACCGTAATCTCATTCAGCGTCTGACTGAATTTGAAACCCTGTTTCAGAAATCCCTGACGAAGCAAAGCCGTGGGCATCCAATGTCCCTGAACCGGACCGAGCGTCTCCACGATGTCTTCGACCAGGGTTACCTCCTCCGATGTCGCGTTGGTGACATCCGCCCGATAAACCGTTTGAATCAGGCTCTCGCCCCATTGCCATGGAATGCCACCGGGTCTCCAGTTCAAATCGGTGGCGCGTTCCGCCGCCATTCGAACCATCTTGATGGCCGCATTCGTGTCCTGCTTTTCAGTCAGGAGCACGTGTCCCTTGAGGAGGAGGATTCCGGTGTGTTGCGGACCCCGGTTTGGTCGCACACCATATTGATCGAGCAACGGCATCGACCAGTCGGCCGAATTCGTGAACGACGTGACCATTGTCGCCAACGTCCCAGCCTCCGCAGCCATCGGGCGGGCGTTCTTAACCGCCGCCATAAACGTCTGCCTGGCCTTCGCAGGTTCACCGGTCGCAGCCTGCATCGCACCAATGCGCCGCTGAAATTCAAACTGCCCGTACGTCCCAACTCCAGCCTTAAGCAGATATTCAAGCTGCGATTCCATCACTCCCGGCTGACGATTCTGCTCGGCCACGTCAAACATGTACCCTCGCACATGCCCCCATGACACCAGCGGCCAGTAACTGCCGCCCGCACGACCAACAGCGGCGTCAATCGCACCGATCAACTCGCGGTTTTTTGGTGCCCCGATTCTGGACGCCGTCACGGCGAAATGATGCAGCGGCGCGGTCGCGCCCGGATACTTGGCCAGGTACTGTTTACACACCTCAATCAGCGGCTCACGAAGGCCGGCATTATACATCATGCCAATCACATCGCGGCCACCCTCAAGCCCGAGCGCGCCTCCCGCATTCATGAGCGCGGGAAACAATTGTTGTCCAGACTTGGCGGCCTTTACCCATTGCCTGGCTGTCCGCATTTTCTGAAACGTGGCGAACGTCTTGAAGTCGCCGTTTTGCCGGGCGCGTTTCAGCATTTCAGAATACTTTCTGCCCGTGGCGCTTCGGGGCTTATCGCCCAGATGTTTCTTGACGATGTCATCTATCGACAGATGAGCCGGCCCCCACGGAACGGTCCTCGCGAGAAATATCTCCAACGCGGGCAGGAGTGAATCAAACTTCGCAAGGCATTCGCTCTCCATTGCCGTGAATTTCCCCAAAGCCTCTGATGCGACGGCTTGGGCCTTGTCGGCTGTTTCCTTTGCCTTCTCAATTCCCTTTTTGCTTTTTCGGGCAGCCGCATAAGCATCCTTCGCCTTCTTTGCAGCCGCTGTCGCAGTGTCGGCCGCCTTGCGCGCTTCAGCGTATCCAACAAAGCAGTGATCAACGGCAATCTGCACGACCTGTTTGCCGTAATCCGATAACCCATCGCGCTCAAGATATTCCCGCGCAAACTTGGCCGCAGCGTCTTGGTCCTTTCGATACCACGCCCATTGCGCGAGGCGATAGGCGATCACGCTCCGGGCCGTTTCGCGGAGGGTCAAGTTTTTGTACGACGCCAAAGCCGCCCGAGTTTTAAGCAACAGCGCTTCATGGGCCTCGGGACGTTTGAGCGCCGAAACCACACTCCAATATCGATCCCAAGCCGTGGTGTTTGACGGCTCCAGTTTCAAAGCCTCCACGAGCAACCCTTCCGCTTCGTCATTCCGTTTCAACCGCGAGAGTGCATAAGCATAGGCCAGACGAACGCGGACCTCAGATTCCGTACCCTTGAGCTTTGGAAACAGAGTCTTTCCAAGTGCAACTGCCCGTTCATCCCGATTCAATCCAGACAGGATTTCCATCGCGTAAACCTCGAAGTACAAATCCCCCGTCTGCCGGGCAAACTCTGTCGCCAAGGGTTCCACCAGGGCGTGGCCGTTGGTATGGCGCCTCATGGATTCGATCGCATAGCTCACATTGTTGTAATTCAACGCAAAGGTCGGTCGTTTGCGGGCGGCCTGAAAAGCGGCGATCGCTCCCTCATAGTCGCGCGCCTGATACAGGTGGACATGCGCCGGCATCACCGTACCCGCCGGATCGTCCGGATAGGCCTGTTGATAGGCCAAGGCGGACTCGACCGCGCCGCGATAATCATTACGCGCAGCTCGCATCCGGTAGAGCCGCAGCAGAAACTCACGCGCGCGGTCGTCCTTGGGAAAGGATTCCGTGAATTCGGCCAGGCAAAGCTCCTCGACGTCTTTGTTGCGCAAAAGCGAAGCCACCCGAACACACGACGCCAGAGCTTCGGCGCGTTGCGGAACCGGAGGCGATTTCTCGGCGATGGTGCGATAGAGCGAAACCGCTTCTGAAAGATGACCGCCCGCTTCGCGAAGTTGCGCATTCAGCAGGGCCATTTCATTGGCTTGCGGCGCCTTCGGCGTCTCACGGACGAAGCGTTCCACCGTCAATTGCGCGGAAATCAGGAGGCCCGCATCCACCTGAATTCTGGCCAACGCCACAATAAGTGCTGGCTTATTGTTGCCACCGGCACGAATGGCTGGTTCCAACCGGGCAATGGCGTCCTTAAATTTGCCGACCTGTGCTAACGCCTGTGCCTCGTCCAGCACGGCACCCCGCGTCAACTCACCATTTGTGAAAAAAAACAGGAGCGTCAGTACAATGACTGCCCGCCGCCAACGGCGAATGGAATTCCCGAATCCAAATCGGTCATCAGAATCTGACTGCGGCATTGAAGAAGTGGCGTTCATTGACTGCTGGCCCGCTGGTTGATCGCCTTCACAATTTTTTGAGCATTGCCGACGAGTTTGCTGTTCGGATACGTGGAGATGAGCTGATTGAACTTGTCCGCCGCGTCGCTCAACCGTCGGAGTTTCACGAGGCAACGACCGTAATTGTACAGGACCACATCCAGGAATTTGCTGTCCTGATATTGTTCCAACGCCTCGTCGTACAAATCCAGCGCCCGGTTAAAATCCTCCTTTGCGTAATAGTACTCCGCCATCTTGGCGAGCGCATCGCCGGCCTGATTGGAGTTGGGAAACTTTTCAAAGCAGGCCTTGAACGCCAGAAAGGCTTCATCGAAATAGATCCGATTCTGTCCGGCCGTTCCAAGTTCCTCGTAGCATTCGCCGATGGAATACTGCGCGGATGGCGCCAACAGCGAATCCTTAAGCGCCGCCAGCCGCCGAAACACACCGATGGCCTCCTGATATCGGCCCTGCTTTTGACTCACCTTCCCCATGAGCAAAAGCGCATCATCCACAAACGTGCTTTCGGGAAACCGACGCTGGAGCTCCAGGCACATCTGCGCGGCCCGCCCCAAATCATCCATCGCATAATAAATCTTCCACATCTGAACGTAGGTTTCCTCCAACAGGCGCTGGTTCAACGCCCCGTAATTGCGGGCCACCTGCTGGGTCTCGGCAAGCGCCTGCTTGTATCGATCGGTGGCCTGCTGGGTCAGGCCCAAATCCTTGTAGATGTTGCCAATGTTCTTCAGGGCCTCGCTCGTTCGCAACGCGGTCTTGAATTTCAATTCCTCGTCATCAATCCGGGCGTTGGCAACCTGCAACGGATTCAGGTTCCCCTCAATGACCCGCGCCGTGGTCGTGCGGGTGACCGAATCCAGATCCAGGCTCACTTCATCCTGATATTCGACTTCGAAGACATCCCCCAAGCGCCCCGAAACCGTGCCCGGATTGGGTGCATCCGTTTCGCGGGACAGCGACACGACTCCGATGAACACGCCGGTATGAACCGGTCCGGCCGGCGGGGAGCCGGATGCACGCCGTTCGACGAGTTTCACCTTCTTCTCATCCACCACCCGAAAGACCGGACCGCTCTTCTCCGCCTGTTCCAGTGCCGCGAGGATGTCAGTCACCGGCCGGGGCGTAGTTTCCTCACCATCCGTCGAAAGTTCTATCGGTCGTTTGGTGCGCACAATGACTTCGAGGGAATCTGATTTGGCCGAGACATCCCGATCAGAATCCTGCACCAGCAGAAAGACGGTTTTTTCGAGCACCACCGCTCCCACGGGGTCCGCAAAGGCGCCATCCACGACCTTCACCCGCGCATTGCCGACCACGCGAATCTTCTGTGTCCGCTTTATATTCAGCTCGGCATCGGCGGTCTGCCGATCGGTGTAGGTCACGGTGATGGTGTCCGTTCCGACAATCTGCACCATTTCGTCGCCCGCGTTCGCTTCACCGAGTTGCGTGCGGAGACTTCCCATCAAAACGGAAGAGCCGGACGTGACCGGAAAGCAAATCATCTTTTCACGATCACCCGAAGTCGTCTCCACGGTGACGTCCACCCCTTCTTCACCCGCCTGCGCCGACAGATCCTTGTCCTCGATTTTTACATACAACCGCTTGCCGGCATCCAATCGCGCCGCCTGCGGCGCACCCTCCTCGATCGAGGTCCCAACATTCTTGAACGCCTCGATGGCATGGCGATAGCGACCCAGTTTGAAATGGGCCTGACCAATATAGTAATAGGCGTCATTCGAGAAGGCCGTTCCAGGATAAAACTTGATCACCTTGCGCAATTGGGCGAATGCCTCCTCGAACTTCCCCATTTCAAAGAAACAGATGCCGACCTGCAAATCCGAGTCGCCGCGCTGACCTCCATCCGGATTCTCGTCAACGGCAACCCGGCGAAACTGATCGAGGGCCAGGTCAAATTTCCGCTCCTTGAGATGCTGTTTGCCAATCTTCAACCGCGCCAGGAATCGCCAGCGGGAAACCGGATAGCGATCCAGGACCGCCTTGTACAAATCCAGAGCCGCGGGAAGTTCGCCGGCCTGAAATCGCGCGTCGCCGGCATCAATCAATGCCCGTGCGCGCTTGTCGTCAATCAATGAAGACATCCCACCCGCAGGTTGGGCGGAAGCGGAAGCCGTGATCAGAATGACGGCGAGCAGAGGGACAATTGACCAAAGCCTGTTCATCAGACGCGCGCCGACAAGAGATTGGCTGGGGATCGCACCGTTCAGGCGAACAGTTCCGCAACCGGTTGCGCGCCTTCCCGGACGAGTTTCATCGGGCGGCCCAGCGGAGTGGTCAGTTCGCGCGTGTGATCGATGCCGAGGGCGTGGCAAACACTGGCATGCAAATCTGCAACCTTGACCGGACGTTCATCGGGTTCCATGGCTTCTTTGTCCGATGAACCAATCACGTGGCCGCCCTTGACGCCGCCGCCGGCCATCAGGCAACTGAAGACACGCGCATGATGATCCCGTCCGCCGTCCTTGTTGATTCGGGGAGTGCGGCCGAATTCGCTGAGCATAATCACCAACGTCTTCTCCAAACGGCCGGACGCCGCAAGGTCTTCGATCAAGGAAGCTACAGCTGAATCCATGACAGCCCCGTGGTTTCGCATGGCGGGAAAAATGTCCATGTGGTTGTCGAAACCGCCCCGATTCACCTGAACAAATCGAACACCCGTTTCAACAAGCTTGCGGGCCAGCAATGTGCCACGACCAAATTCCGTCAGACCATAGCGTTCCAATGTCCCGGGCTTTTCATTCTCCAAATCAAACGCGGCCAGCGCGGGACTCTTCATCAATGACACCGCATCCTTGAGCGCAACGTTGGCCTCGTTCAGATCGCGTGCGGCAATCCGCCCGGCAGTGCGTGCGTTCATCCGGGCGAGGATATCAAGCCGCCGCTGGCCCTGAACCTTGCTGATGCCTTGCGGAAACGCCAGATACGGATCGCGCTCACCCGGTCGCCCCACGTAATAGGCCTCACAACCCTGGCCAAGATAGCCTGCTCGCGGAGCCCGGCCACCAATGCTGATGTATGCCGGCAAATCTCCGTTCCGGTTCTTTTCGTTTACAACGAAGGATCCCATACCGGGATGCACCAAAGCCGGATTCTGTGGATGGCTGGTCTGCAGTTCGTAGGTGGCGCGACCGTGATCCCCGTTGGTGCCGGCAATCGATCGAATCACCGAGCAATGATGCATCTGCCGGGCGATCCGCGGAAAAATCTCGCTGATTTGAATCCCGTCAGCGCTGGTCTTGATTGGTTCGAACTCGCCTCCAACCTTGGTGCCGGGCTTCGGATCCCAAGTATCAATGTGGCTCATGCCGCCGCTGTTCCAAAAAAGAATCACTGACTCGGCCTTTGGGGCGTGGTCGGCGCCAATCGATGCCAACAGGCGGTTGATTGGCATTCCCAACAGCGCGGCGGTTCCGCCAAATTGGGTCAGGAATCGGCGACGGGTGGTGATGTAATCGTTACAGCTGCTCATAATGGTGATTTAGAATGGAGTTGGACTTCAAGGCAGGTACCGGAATTCGTGTGAATTTAGCATGGCCCATCGCAAATCGGCGAGACCCTTGGCGGGCGTTTCCGCGCTGGCCAGAACTTCACGGGCGTCTGCAGTTTCTTCTTTTGATGGACGCCGCGTGAAGATTTCCAAATAAGCCAGTTCAACGGCCTTGTCGGGCTGTGCCTTCGGTCCGGAAATCAACCGATGCACCGGCTCCATCGGCCCAACGCGCGCCGCTTCATGGGTCAGCTTGCCGTTGAGCAGCATCAACTCCTGCCTCAACGACGGCGCCTCTTCACGGAAATCCCCGAGATTGTCCCGAGCGGGTTGTCCGAACACGCGGAGGAAATGAGACGCCGGGGCCGGCGTGGCCAGACGAAATGTGGAGTCAAACTGTGGATTGTCATCGACCAATTCGCTGACCGTCTTCAAACGAAATCGTTCGGCATTCCCGGAGGCAAGGAGCCTCAGTCTGGCCTGCCGGGCCGCTTCGATGGCGGCCTCCTCTTTCATCTGGTTGCGTTCCTGCTCCATCTTGGACTCGGCCAGCACATCTTCGGTCGAAAACTCATCCTTCTCACCGCCCTTCAACTTTGCGGGCTTGAGGAGCGCGTCAAAGTCCAGTTTCTCGCCCTTCTCCAACGAGTACGGCGCGGGAAGCATTTCCGGTTTCATCCCGGCCAGCATCGCCGGATCGCCTTCGGCCATCAACTCCGCCGGCGGTGCCAGTGGGATACGAATCTGCCGAATGACCTCCCTTACGTTCGCTCCTTCAGGCCATTTTTGTTCGGTTATATGACCGGCCACGGCAATGCTATCAAACAGGACTTCTCCGAGCATCCGACGTGATCGTGTGGCTGTAAACGCCTCTTCGGCCCGGGCCAGTTCCGCAACACCAGTTCCAGCCGGCAGGTTGGCCCGCTGATACGCCTGGGAAAGCATGATGGTCTTCAGCAATTTTCGGAGGCTATACCCATTGGCAATGAACTCCTGCGCCACAAATTGCAATGTCTGGGGATGTCGAATTTCGTTGTAGGAGGAAATGTTGTCCAACGGCTCGACGAATCCGCGACCAATCAGCTCAGCCCACACCCGGTTGACAAATGCACGGGCAAAATATGGATTGCGCGGGTCCGTGATATTCGCGGCGAGTTGGGCACGACGGTCGCTGTCTCGATAAATGCTCCGTCCATCGTCAGCCTTGCGGGCCTCCGCCTTGGATTCATCCAGGATGTTGGAAACCCTCTTGGAGTTGACAAGGGCCTTCTTGACGTCGAAACCGTCAATCAAATCATCCAACGCCAGTTCGGCCGCCACTGAGTTTTTGGCAACCGCGCCCTTCGAGCGAATCTTCTCCAATCGCTGCACATAGTGCGGCTTGGTTTTGAAACTGACCAATTGAAACGGAAACTTTGGCGGCACGTCGGTCCGGGTTTTCGGCTGTTCCCTTTCCGGCGGCCACTTCACGGCTGTCTCGTCGACTTCCGTCGTATAAATCCGCTTCACGCGTCGCCCACGCTCAACCCGCTTGGTCTTTCCGAAAAACGCGGCCAGCTGGTAGAACTCCTTCTGCCTCCAATCGTCGAACGGATGATCATGACATTCCGCACAGCCAAGGCGCACACCGAGAAAGATTTGAGACGTTGCCGCCGCCATCGCCATCGGATCCGCCCGGTCACTCAGGACAAAACCCGCAGCTGGTTTTTCATCCGGACGGCCATTGGTTGAAATGAGTTCCCTGACCATCTCATCATAGGGCTTGCCTTCCGCCAACGAACGATTGACGTAGGCGAGCAATTGCGAGCCACCATCTGCACGTGAACGGATTCGCAACATATCCGAAAAGAAAATCGTCCAACGTTCGGCGAATCGTGGCTCGTCCAAAAGCCGATTGATCAACTTCTCCCGGCGGAGCGACGGGGATTCGTTTTCAAAATCCTTGATCTCGTCCGTGTTTGGAATTCGACCCGCCAGATCAATCGTGGTGCGACGCAGAAACGCCAGATCACCGATGATGTTGGCAACCAGCGGCTGCACTCCGGAATCCGCTGCATTTTCCCTGGCGAGAATCTGATCGATGAAGTCCGACGCCTCGTGAATCGAGCTCGGCGCGCGTGCGGGAATGAAGGAACGATCTGCCAATCCTGGAACTTCCCGCGTTCGGGCCTTCAGCACGACCCCGTCGGGCCAGAGAGCGCCCGATTCCACCCACTCAATCAACCACTTGCGATGAGGGCCAGAAAGTGGCTCCGCTTCCTGCGGCATAAGATCATCGTGACCGCGCGGCAATGTTATCCGACGCACCAGCTCGCTGGATTTAGTTTTACCCGGTACAATCACGGGACCACTGTCTCCGCCTTTTAACAAACCGGCATGAGTGTCCAACCGAAGGCCCCCCTTGGGTTTGTCCACGCCATGACAGCGCACGCATGCCTTTTCCAAAACGGGCTGAACCTGTTCGCGAAAATTGACCTCGGCCTGAGCGTTAAGCGCCCCCAGCGAGGCAACCACAAAAATGCGGGTAAAGTGAGCCATGATTAAGCGAGCATAGTCAGGTTACTCATCACGACCGGCAAGCAAATTCATTGATAATTGCCAGTCTCAAACCACCTCGAAAACGGAAAAAAAGCGTGGTGTTTGCCACCACGCTTTTCCAAAGAATACGAATTCCTGGATAAGTCACTATTTTGATGCCTGAGCCACCGTCTTGCCGGCAGGCAGTTCAGCAGCCTTGCGCTTCTTGAATTCCTGCTCGCGGTCACGCATTTCTTTTTCTTTGGCTTTGAGGATTTCCTCAACTTTTTTGATTGCCAGTTTTGCTTGCTGGGCCTCGGAGCGTGCCGAATCAATCGTGGATTGGAGCTTTTTCAACTGCTCAATCAAGGCCCTTTGTTCATCCACTTTAGCTGCGAGAGATTTGGTCACTCCGGTAATCCCCGTCTCGACTTGCTTGAAAGCAGATTCAGCACCTTTCGCTTGTGCCTGGGCTTTTTCAAACTCGAACTTTTGCGATTCGAAAGCCTTTTTGGCATAGAAGAATGGCGTGTAAGCCTGCCCCAGGGCAAGACGGGTCACGGTGTTCCGAGCCAATGACAAATCATCTTGGGCACTCTTGACC
>CALBIE010000861.1 GCA_937893495.1 uncultured Verrucomicrobiales bacterium
ATCCGGAGGTTTTGAAATTGGATCTGATTGACCAGAATCTGTTTCTGACCCAGATGGGCCGATTGCCCAACGATTACCTGGTGAAGGTGGACGTGGCCTCGATGAAAGTCGCGCTGGAATTGCGCAGCCCGTTTCTCGATGCGGAATTGGGCGAACTCGCGTCGCGCATCGATTCCTCCCTCAAAGTGCGCGGTGGCACGCAGAAGTATCTGCTCAAGAAACTCTCGGAGCGTTATCTCCCGCGCGATGTCATTTATCGTCCGAAGCGCGGCTTCTCCCTCCCGCTCACCCATTGGCTGCGCAACGAACTCGCCCCATCACTGAACCGGCTCCTGCCGGGCGGAAATCTGACCCGGGAAGGCTGGTTCAACAAGGGATGCATCGAACAACTGATTCGCGAACACGCGTCCGGCCGATTCGATCACACTCACCGCCTCTGGGCGTTGCTGTGGCTGGAACTCTGGCACCGCCTTTTCATCGAACGCTCGATGAAGCCCGGGGACAGCTTGAAGTAGTCCGTTTCGGCACGGTGCCCGCATTGAAAAATTGAGAAAATCAGCGCCGGAGATTGAACTTTCACCCGACCGACGCCACTTTACTACCCATGTCGAACGCAGCGGACAGCAATCCTCCTACGCCGGAGGAAATTCAGAAAAAGCTTGAGGAAGTGATGAAACAGAACTTCCCCGGCTTTCAGACGATTAATATCGGGCCTCAACCTCACTCCGAGTCCGCGCCGTTGGATGATCCGCCCGAGGATGAACTGGCGGATATCGATTTCGAGTTCGACCACAAACCGCGGGACGTCAAGACGCACCTCGACCGCTTCGTCATCAAGCAGGATGAGGCGAAAAAGGTGCTGAGCGTGGCCTTGTGCGATCACTATCACCATGTGCGCCTCGCGCTGGACGGAAACGAGCAACCCAACTACACCAAACAGAATGTTATTCTCATCGGCCCGACGGGCGTCGGCAAAACGTATCTGATTCGTAGTATCGCGGATTTGATTGGCGTGCCGTTCGTCAAGGCCGATGCCACCAAGTTCTCCGAGACGGGCTATGTCGGCGGCGATGTCGAGGACATGGTGCGCGAACTTGTTCGCCGCGCGGATGGGGATATTCGCCGGGCCGAGTACGGCATCATCTATATCGACGAGATCGACAAGGTTGCCTCGGCAACAGGCCAATCCGGGAAAGACGTCAGCGGCCGCGGGGTGCAGACCAATCTGCTCAAACTGATGGAGGAAACGGAGGTGCCCGCGCGGTCCCCCAACGACATCGCCGGCCAGATGGCTGCCATGATGGAAATGAGCCGTGGCGGCAGGAAGAGCGCCTCCACCATTAACACCAAACATATCCTGTTCGTCGTCAGTGGCGCTTTCGACGGGCTGGAAAAGATCGTTCGCAAGCGACTTCGCGAGGGCTCGATCGGGTTTGGCGCCAGTGCCCAGACCGATGAGGATGAAGATCGAATCTTCGAGCATGCCCAGACGCGCGACTACATTGATTTCGGTTTTGAACCCGAGTTCATCGGGCGCCTCCCCGTGCGGGTGGTTTGTCATCCGCTCAATACCGACGACCTGTTTCACATTCTGAAAAACTCGGAAGGCAGCATCATCCGACAGTACGAAGAGGATTTTTCCTGTTACGGCATCGAGGTCTTGTTCAAGGACGACGGGCTGCGGGCGGTGGCGGAAAAGGCCGGGGAGGAAAAAACCGGCGCGCGCGGGTTGATGACGGTCTGCGAACGGGTGTTTCGCGATTTCAAGTTCGAACTGCCTTCCACCGATGTGAAACGGTTCATCGTGGACAAGGCGTTGGTTTCCGGCCCTGCCGAGACACTTCAAAACCTGCTGGCGGATCACCAGAACGAAGAGCGCACGGTGATGCGACAACTTGTGCACGACTTCGGCGGCCGCTTCCAGGAAACCCACGGCATCACAATCACGTTTACTCCCAAGGCGGCGGACAAACTGGTGGACGAAGCACTCGCGCAATCCAAATCCGTTCGCGATCTGTGCACGGAAAAGTTCAAAGACTATCAGTTCGGTCTGAAACTAATCGCCCAGAATCAGGGCGGGGGAACCTTCAAGCTTGATCACAAGACCGTCGAGAATCCCGACAAGGTCCTCAGCGAATGGGTGGTGAAAAGCTATCGCCAGAAGGATGAGAAATCCGGCGACGACGACGGAAAAGACAGCGAGCAGACGTAGCGTCGCCGCGAACTGTAGCAGCCGACGTAAGGAGGCTCATCAACGATCGAAATTACCATTTGGTGTCAGAGCCTTCTTACGTCAGCTGTTGACCCAGAATCTTTCAACAAATGGACCCCCTCACCCATGGTCTGCTCGGCGCGGCAACCGGTTATGTCTGCCTTGGCCGCAGACTGGGTTGGAATGCCGCCGCCGTGGGAATGACAGCCGGATTGCTTCCGGACCTCGATATCCTGATCCGAAGTGATTCCGATCCCTTGCTGAAGATTGAGTATCATCGGCATTTCACACATTCGTTTCCCTTCTCGCCCATTGGCGCGGCAATCGCCGCATTATTCTGGGTCTGTCGGGAAAAACACCGGGCCAATTGGAAACCGATCTGGCTGGCTGCGCTGCTGGCCTGGTGGTCGCACATCCTCTGCGATTCATGGACCAGCTACGGCACTCAGTTCCTCGTGCCGTTCACCAATCATCGGTTCAGTTGGGATTTGATGTCGATCATCGATCCGATTTTTACCTTCACGCTGTTGGGCGGTCTCGTCGGCGCGCGTTGGGCGACGGGGCGCGCCCGCCCTTCCGGCACCCTCTCCCCCAGTGGGGGAGAGGGATGGGGTGAGGGGGATTCCCCATCCGCCCGCAAGTCGAGCAATCAACAATTCGAAGCTAACTTCAGCGAACCACATCATAACGGCTGCGATTACCAGCCGAAGTGTATCCTTGTTACTCTGGCGTTCGGCGCTTTCCTGCTCGGACTTGGTGGAGTGCAGAAATATCGCGCGCACGCCGCGCAAGTTCAATTGGCCGGTTCGCGTGGACATCCGATCGAGCGATGGGAGGTCATGCCGACACTGGGCAACAATGTTCTCTGGCGATCCATCTATCTGTCGGATGGAAAAATTCATCGCGACCGCATTCGTCTCGGCGTTTTTTCGCCATCGACCTACGCGACGAACGATGTGCTGCCGATTGTTTCCGAACAAACCCTGACACCCGAAGAACGGCAACGTGACGTCACGCACAATTCCTTCGTGCGCTTCCAGTGGTTTGCCGACGGCTGGGTGGCGCGGGCACCGGACGATCCTGCGGTAATTGGCGACGCCCGTTATTCATTGTCATCCGATCGGTTCGATCCCATCTGGGGCATTCGATTCACGCCTCCCGCCGCACGAACGGAGATTGCGTGGGTCAATCGTTCCCGAAATCGTCGTATCGATTTGGGAGAGATGTGGTCGGAGATCATTGGCTCGCATCCGGATTATCGGCCGATAAAAGTCCCGTAGCACAGGCGTCTCGCCTGCAAAAAACGGTATGTTGCAACCGGCGTTACCGGGCAATCCAAAATCGTTCAAACCTGACCGCGGCTCAATGGAGGCTCGAAGCCCGCGCTCCTCAAAACCGCCGCTGCACTCCAACGGGCGGTGCTTCGATGTTGACCGGTCGCACGCGATAATAGGTGGCCGGTTTGGACAGTGCGTCCGCGTCGAGGAATTCGATCACCGCGTTCGTAGTCGGCGCGGAAAAGATGGGATACCAATCGATCAGATTGAGCGATCCTTCGAGTTGCGCCGCCTCTCCGGCAATCCCCGGCAATGTGACCTGCACGACGCCGCCGGCGAGACTCTCGCCGCGAGCGGGTGGCTGATTCGTCTCGCCCGGCACGGGCACCCGATCATTGTCGAGAATGACCGCCGCCGCGCGACTGTGCAGACCGATTTCATAGCCAATGGGATTCTGCGCGACGGTGGGGAGGAGTCCGATTACGATAGTCTCACTGTGCTCGATTTCCGTGTCGTCAACCACCCGTATCAGCAAATCAACCGAGCTGCTGCCCGCTGGAATGACGACGGAATCGCCCGGATCGGAATAGTCGCTCACGGGATGTGCGCTGCCGGTTTTCGCGAACGGCACGGGCAGGGGGGCGTTGGTCGATCCTTTTCGCACAAACCGGAACACAGCGGTGTCTGTCGTGCTGCCGGTCGCGCTGCCTTCGCGCGCCCGTGATATTTTCGCAAAGACATTCACTACGGGCGTGGCATTGGTGGCGCGGACAATCACTCGCACCGGGTCGGACCATGAAGCCGCACCACGTTCATCCGTCGCACGGGTGCGCAGGGTGTGTTCACCGGCCGGAACGCTGCGCCAATCAAATGTGAATCGCTGCCGCTGTCCCGGTTCGGGCGGTTGAATGTAGTGAACCACCGAATCGCCCAGCTTGACCGAGCCGTTGTAAAACTCCATCTGGCTGACCCATCCATCCGGGTCCTGCGCATGCACGAGAATGTCGATGGCGGCCGGCTCGGCGAAGTGCTCGGCGTTCCGCGGCGATGCGATGGAAACGTGCGGCGGTTCGTTGCGCGCCTCGTCGTTGTCGATAATCTCCGCGACGGCTTTGCCCGGTTGACCGACCAGATAGCATCCGGGCGGCGGCGGTTCAATGGCGGCGCACACCGGCGGCACGAGAAGCAATGCCACAAATTCGGCCCGCTCCGGCCGATCATCGTCGATGGGCACAATCACAATCCGCCGTTCGGTTTCATTCGCGGCAAAGGCGATCTCGCCCGGCAACCGCTGATAGTCCTCGCCGTTGATTGCCGTTCCCTCCGTCCGATAATGCACGGTCAGCGGCAGGCTCAAATCGCCCCCCTCCCGCCGCACGACAAACACCGCGGCATTGGTTGCGCCATTGGATGTCGGGTCTTCGGTCGCGCGTGGTTGGACGGTATGAATACTCACCACCGACCGGCGTGGCGGTTGGATGATGCGAATGTTCACCGGCGCGGAGGTGGTGGCCACCTGATGATTGTCGATGGCGATCGCGGCAAGCACATGACTGCCGGCGGGTGGATTCGTCCAGTGGAACGCGACGAGTTCGCTGTTGCGCTGAAAGGAGACTCCGTTGCGCTCAGCAATCACCTGGTTGCCCGCGCGCAGCACGACGCGGCCGGAAAAATCATCGGGATCAAACACGGACACCAGCACGCCGACCGGATGGCCCGTTTCCGTCACTGAATTGTCCGCGGGGCGCACGATGCCGACACGCGGCGGATGGTTCGTAATCGCCGTCTCGTGATCGATGATCACGATTTCAGCCCGGTGCTCCCGGCCGAGGATATAGTCGAAGCGGACGGGCAGCGATTCCCGGACCGCCCCAACCGTGACGTTGGTGTTACCTTCGTTGAGAGGCCGATCTGAAACAACAACTACATCGCCCATTCCTTCCGAAAATCCGATGGGCGGATGCAGCTGCAGAATGACGTTTTCGGGACCTTCTGGAATCCCATCCGCTTTGGGAACAACGATTACATCCGTTGCCGTGCTGCCGACTGGAATCGTAGCCACGCCGGTCAGGCGTTCATAATCGACATTGTTTACGGCCCGTCCCGACATCAGGTAATTGACCTTCAGTTCGGCATCCGTCGGACCACTGCGCGAGATGCGGAACGCGGCGGTATCAGCAGATACCGGAATCAAAGTTGCCGGGCGAATCGCGGGTGCATTGGCAGCGGCGCCGATGACGATCTGATTAATGTCACCTATGCCCACCTGTGTGCCCCCGGATGGCGGTTGAATGAGCGTAATTGTTACCCCGGACACTGTCGTGCTCGATCCGCTTCCTCCTCCTGTTGGCGGAGGCGCGGGCAACGGTTCCGTCGCGCTGTTATCCAACGTTGTCACCGAAACCACCGGCGGTGTGTTGGTGTTGACCGCGCGAATCTCCACCGGGCGGGAGATCGTTTCGGCGCCGTGGTTGTCAATGGCCCGTGCGCGGATCACGTGAAGTCCGATCGGCGCGTTCGTCCAAAGGAGTGTCCACGGCGGCAGAACAATGCTCACTGAAGCGCTGATTGCCGCGAACAACGGCGTATTCGTAAGTACGCCGAGACTGCGATCGCCTTCGAGGAATTCCACCGTCATCACCTGTCCATCGGGATCGCGCGCCTGCGCTACCAGCAGAATGTCAGCCGGCGGAGTGAACACGCTGTGCGTAGCCGGGTGGACAATCTGCACGAGCGGGGGGAGATTGGTCGGAGAGGAATCGTTGTCACGGATATGCACATCCGCATGCGCGAATGGTCCGATCTGATAACAACCGGGTGGCGGTGGAAACACGTCAATGCATACGGACGGCAACAGACTCATCCGCACCTGCTCAGGACCTTCCACGTCAGAATCATCCACCGGAACCAGAACGACCTCCGTTTCGTGCTGCCCGGCGGGAATGGTCACTGTGGTGCCAAGTTCGCGATAATCGGTGCCCGCCCTTGCATTGCCGGAAAGTCGGACAAACACATCGAGCGCATTGGAGACTGAACCACTTCGCCGAATCACAAACACGCCGGTATCGAGTTCACCGCTGGCGGGATTTCCTTCGGACGCAATCGGGTCGCGGGCGATGACATTCACTTCCGTGAGTTCCACGTCGGCGATGATGCGGATGGCCACCGGCGCGGAGGTCGCGCGCACGCCGCCGTTGTCCGTCGCCACCGCGCGCAACTGGTGTTCACCCGGCGGCGCGTTCGACCAGGTGAGATGAAACGGCGCGATTGGAGGCGCGAGCAACGAGCCACCGCTGACAAAGGACGAAGTCCCGGCGTCGAAAACGGGAAGCGTGTCGGCCGTCGCGACGGCTTCCGGGAGTGCGACTGCGTCCACGAGCACGGACGGATCGACGGAGAACAACCGATTGGTCGCGATGCCGAGACTTTGTTCGTTAGCGAAGAACTCGACGGTTTTCACGAAACCATTGATGTCTTCGGCCACGGCAGCGAGATGGAGATCCAACGGTCCTTTCACCACGGAACCGCGCGGTGGGTTGATCAGGTGAACACTCGGCGCCGGGTTCGCCGGATTGTCGTCGTCCACGATCACGACCTGGGCAATTCCGGGCCAGGCGATGTGATAGGCGCGATTAGTGGACGAGGGGTGGGTCAGGGTAATGACGACCGTTTCGCGCGGCTCGGAATGGGTGTCGTTGAGCGGAACAATCTGTAAGGGCGCGGCCCAGAGACCGGCGGGAATCGTGATGCTCCCGAGCAGCGGTTGATAGTCCACTTCGTTCTGCGCTGAACCGCCGATCGCATAGGTGACTTCCAGCGCGACATTGGTCGGGCCAGTGCGAAGAATCAGCAGGATGGCCGCCTCAGTGCCATGCTCGGCTGCGCGGGGTCGGACGGGAATCAGATGCACCTGTGGCAGCGAACGATCCGGAGCCACCGTTTCAGCGGCTGGTAATTGCCCGGTGAAAAATATTGCGGCGACAAGCCCCATCATCACCGGGGCAAGGAATTTAGCGGGAAGTTTCATGGTTGTCTGGCTCTTTTCAAAAACCGGCCTGACCACTGTCATGTCCTCGTCGGGCCACGTCTTGATTGACTTCCAGCCTATAGCGCAATCCCGGTGCGGAGGGAATCCAATTCTTTTTACGGGAAAACCCTAATCCCGCAATCCACAGACGATGATGTCATTGCTTCCGCGACTGACGAGAGTTTGTGCGCCGATGCGAATGTCGCCTGAGAAAGCGCCGGCAATGACGTTCAATCCCTTCGGGCCGCAGCCGGCCGCATAACTCAAACTGTTCAGCTTGCCGCCTGCCTGCCAGACCCAGAGAAGCTTGCCGTCGGTGGAAAACTTCGCGGCGTACAGATCGCGTTTGCCGATGGCCTTGAATTGTGTGCCCGCCAGCAGGATGGCTCCGGTGGTTTCTCCGGTCAGCAGCGCATTGCCGTTGGCGTCCACGGCGAGTCCCAGGCCGTAGTCAATCCCCGGGCCACCCGCATGCGCCGCCCAAAGAGGTTTTCCGCTGGCGCTCAGTTTCGCGATAAAGAAATCGTTGTCGCCGGCACTGGTGAAAGATTGTTTTCCGAATCGCGCGGTGCCTTTGAACATGCCCCCGATTAGCCAATTGCCTGCGTGGTCGGCGGCCATTCCGCTGACGAGGCCATCCGACCCGCCGCCGGCCTGGAAGGCCCATTTGAATTCACCATTCGAATCCAATTCGGCCGCGTAAATGTCCTTCACTTTGAGCGTTTTCAAAGAGTGTTTTCCCAGTGAAGCCGTTCCCGAGAAATAGCCACCGACCCCGATGTTGCCTTTGGAATCAACGGCCAGTTCGTGCCCGCTGCTGCTGCCCTTGCCGGTCATGTGCCGGTTCCAGAGCAGCCCGCCGTTGTTCGAGTATTTGGCGACGAACGCGCCCGTATTTTCTGGTGCGGTTTTACCGCTTCCATCAAAATCGCCTGCATTGCGAATGGAGCCCGATACGTAGATCGCGTCCTGTGAATCGACGCCGATGCCGTGTCCGAAATCATAAGCCGTCCCGCCGGCGCTTTTGGCCCAGACTGGTTTGCCATGGGAATCGTACTTCGCGACAAACACATCGTAATCGCCGCGATTACGGAGAACGGTTTTGCCAAACGCAATCGTGTCACTCTGGAAATGGCCGGTGACGTAACAACTGCCTTTCGAGTCCACGGCAACGGCGTAACCGCGATCAATCTTCGAACCACCGGCGGTCGCAACCCAAAGCAGTTTTCCCTCGGGATTCAGTTTTGCCAGGACGAAATCCAGTTCGCCCGTGCAAGTGACGCGCGTTCTTCCAAAATCGACGACATCGGAAAACTCGCCAGTGATAAACGTGTTGCCGTGGCTGTCCACCGTCAGCGCGCGAATCTTGTCGTGTGCCTTGCCGCCGGCGTGAAAGGTCCAGGCCACGGTCGGTGTGGCGGCAGCGAACGAGGAACTGCCTGTGGCAAGCGCCAATGCGAGGAGAGGAAGGAATCGATTCACGCGGGTAGGTCAGCAGATTCGAGGTGGTGTGCCAAGTTCAGATTGACATTGGCAAAGCGGCAGCTCGTAGCGCAGGCGTCCCGCCTGCGAGTTCTGGCACCGTCTCGGTGCCAGGATTGAATCCGCAACCTCACTCCGTCCGACACCCGCTTCCCCATTTCCAATCCTCGGGCCGCTCGCACAAACCGGCGTTGACCGGGTTCATCAACGTGTAGCGGCAGCAACGCGCCAGGTCGTCATCATCGCGGACCAGATGGTCGTACGATTCGCTCTGCCAAAACGGAACAATCTTCTGCTTTAACGACCGATTGATTTCATGGGAGGAAAACGATTTCCAAGTGTGCAGGATCTTGCTCAGACTGAATCCGGGCATTGGCCAGACCACGACGTGGACGTGATTCGGCATGACGACCCACTCGCGGAGTTCGTATCGCTCGCGATCAAAGTGACGAACGGCGGTGGCGACGATTTCGGCGAACTTTGGATGATTCAAGTGGCAACCCCCGTGGCCTGCGTCCAGATACCGGTCCACCCGGTTTGGATGCCACTGAAAAAGCTCCTCCTGCTCGTGCCAGGTCAAGGGACGTTTCGCGGCGAGGGCTTCGCGGACGATTGCTTCTCGCTCGCGTTTGATTTGAAGCAGGATTTCTTTCGGGAGTGTCCCCGCTTCGCGGAAGGTCACGAAATAGGCTCCGCCTTCGTGTTTGAGATGCGGAAGTAAGCCGCGACTGTGGAGGCCGTTGACCAGCCGATTGGGAACCGGGACGGTGCCCGAACCCGCAGGCGGAGACGCCTGCGCTACGTTTCGTTGTCGCGTCGATTGCTTCATGTCCGCCGCAGTGCCTTTTTCACCTCACCACAATTTGTCCCACAGGCGCGCCACCGCTTCGTGCGTGTCGGTCGGTGCGTCCGCGTTGGTGTAGGCCAACGTTGAATAGATGCGGGTAACACGCGGAGCGTCTTGTGCCACTTCGGGGATGGATTCGCCGAGTGCGCGGGCGAACTCGTTGGGTGTCTGATCAACGGTTCGCGGAAATCCCTTCTCAAACGCCCATGCTTCCATCGCCTGATAGGTGTAATTGACGAGTTGCTCGGGCGATTGCTGTTGCGCCTCGCCGGACGAGAACGGATTGCGGAACCGACCGAATGGTTTCGTGGGTTGCAGAGGTTCTTCGACCACGACGGATTTGGTTTCGGTCGGGCTTTTGCGACCGAACAGGCTCATCAGATCCGACCAGAATTTTCGCAAGGCGGTGAGAATGGCGTGACGATGGCGAATCAGGAAAAACAGAACGATTCCCGCGAGTACGAGATACACCAATAATTTGAACGCGGTGCCGATCCATTGCGGTGCCTGCGTCGGGTTCGCGGGAGGATTTGGTTGCGCCGTTTGATCCTGCCTGTCCGATTTCTCTGGCTGCTTTGCTGACTCATTTTTCGAGCTGGATTCCGGTTGCTTCGAACCCTTTTCGTTGCCGCCAGATTTTGATCCGGAACCATCGTCCTTTTTGCCGCCAGACGCAGATTCGGATTCGGACTTCTGTTTGCCCGGCGCTTTGGAATCGGAATCCGAGCCCGGATTCTTGCCGTTCTTCTCGGTCGCCTTGCCGGTTGACGATTCGCCCTTGGATTTTTCGCCGCTGCCCGGCTGCTGTTCCTTCTGAGTTTCGCCGGCTTTCTTTCCGGATTCAGTTTCAGATTCCTTCGACTTCGACGGGTCCTGTTTTTCGCCGGTGCTTTTGCCGGCACCCTGCTCGGTGCCGTCCTTGCCAAATGCCCGTTCGGATGCCGTCTGAACTTTCTCCGCCACCTGATCGATCATTCCCGTCACATCATACGAGGCATCGGGACGCGGAAAAATCAAGGCCACGGCGAGAATGGCCACGATGATGCCTGTGCCCATGAGCAGCCAGAGTCCGGTTACAGTAACGGGCATGCGCAATCGACGTTGTCGCAGATAGCGGCGCAGTCCGAGGAAGCTGGTGTTCATCAGCAGGCACAGCGCTGCGAGCACATAGACGCCGAGCAGTTTGAAGCCATAGGCTTTGCCGGCTGCATCGGCGTCTTGCATGAACGCGTGGCCGAGGCCGAAGACGGGCAGCGCGAGCAGCGAAAACCAGATCAACCATTTGCCCGGCGCGTGGGGCTTGCTTTTCTTGCCGCTGAAGTCGGGCAGTATGCGGCGCCAGAGCGGCGGTTGGGCAGGGGCTTTCTTTGAGGTATTGCCGGCAGGTTGCGCGTCCGCCTCAACCGTCGCTTTGTCCAATCCGCTGGCTTGCAGCAAGCCTTCGCCCGAGGCGTCCTCGTCGTCGTCAATCAAGGTGCAGTCGCGGGTGAGCATGTGCGTGAACCACCAGATGAACGCGAGGAGAAACCACACCAACGGCGAGGGGCCGATGAACTTGTTGGTCCAGATCCCAATCGCCCCGGCGAGCGCGAGCGCGTAAAAGCCCGCGATGGCGGAACCTCGTTCAATGGCGATGCGGCCGATGAGCACCGATCCGATGACGAACCAGAACATGACCCACTTGAGCCGGCTTTCCCGATCGCCGTGGTAACCGATTTCGATGATGAAGTACACCAGACTGCCGACCAGCAGCATGATCAGCAGCGGGCTGATCATGATGACCAGATAATCAGCCAGTGTCTTGTACTGTTTCTTCGCCATTACGCGGTAATCAACTGTTCGCCGCACAGGTTGGACAGCGCTTCCTCATCATGCACCGGGCGAAAACTGACGCCTTGCGCCAGCAGCAAATCCGCCCACGCCGGAGGCACGACCCAGTTGGGGATACGGTCGTTGACAATCACCACGGCGGTGACGGCATAACCGCTGCGATGCAGACTGCCGAGCGCCAGCGCCGTTTCTTCGGTAACATGGCGAAGCACGGCGAGGACGGTCGCATCGCGGGGCAGATGCGGTTTCGCCTCTTCAATCAGTTGCGCGAAATTCAAGCCGTTGGTCGTTTCAAGTCGGGCGAGGGTTTCGAGAATACGCATCAGTTGATCCGCGCCGCGACGGGTGGGCACGGTGACCGGGCGAAGACGATCGCTTTTCCCGCGCAAATCGATTTTTTGTCGGGCCACGTTGCGCGTCAGGAAATCGTGCTGCCATCCTTCCTCGCGGACGCGGTCGGCCGCGTCGCGACCGTTCGAGAAAAATCCAACCTGTTGATTAAGTTCGTAGAGCGTGTTGGCCAGTGATGCGACGGTCGTAATTGCGAGTTCGGTGTAAAGCGCGGGATGCGGTCCGGCGCGATGGCTGTCCTCATGAAAATCCAGCAACAGTGTCGCGCCGGCAATGCAACTCGCGTCGTACGTTTTGCTCTGCAACACGCCGGTTCGGGCGGTGGCGCGCCAGTGAACGCGGTTCAATGGATCCCCGTCCTGATACGGCCGCACGCCGGAGATCCGGGTCGGGTCTTCAAACAACCGATGGGTCAAGCGGACTTCACCAATCGGTCGGCGTGAGGCGATGTCATAGCCCTCCAGCGGCACCACCTTGGGATAAACAAGAATGAAGTTCGGTTTGCCGGCGACCTTGAATTTGCGATGCAACCCGAACAGGTCACCGCTCTCCAGCAGGAGCGGGCCAATCTGATAATAGCCGCGCTGCTGAAAGGTGAGTTGATAAAGCAGATTTTTTTCCGCCAGGGGAAACAACTGCGCCACGGCGACGCGCGGGCCTTTGATCTTGATGCGAGGCGGACTCGCTGTGAGCGAATCGGCGGGAAGCGCGTCTTCCAGCAGCATCCACGGGATCGGCAGGATGCCGGTGTTGCGCGCAATGACGGCGACGGCGACCGTCTCGCCAATCTGGCAGGACACACGCTCGCAATCGCGGGTGATGCGGATGCTGTCGATCCACGTGAACGTCAGGAAACGACTGACAAACAGAACGCCGAGCAGGACATACATGGAATACACGAGCGGTCCGAGTCCGAAGGCGTAACCGCCGATCAGCAACAGGAGTGCTCCGAGAAACCATTTCATTGCGTTTCAGAACTCGAAAACTTCCAGGCGGTCCAGCTAACATTTGGGGAGCGCACCCGTCCCGGGTGCCGTCTTTGGCGTCCTCGCCAAAGACCTCGAAGTGCAAGGAAATCGCGAGCAGCCGACTGACCTCCGTACGATTCAATTCGTGCGCGAGCCCAAAGGGGCTTCCGCGAGGACGCGCAAGCCAGCACCCGGGACGGGTGCGCTCCCCGGACAACAAGCTGCCACCTCTTCACCTGAATCCGTTCGTTTTGATTCGTGTGCATTCCTGGTTTTCGCGAATCGCGAAAGCATTCACCCGAGGTGATCGGGCATCAGCGGCACTTTGACCGACCGCAGGACTTCCGTGACGATGTTCTCGGATGTGATTTTGCGCAGGCGGCTCTCGGGTTTGACGATGAGGCGATGGGGCAACACAGCGGGTGCGACGAGTTTCACATCGTCGGGCATGACGTGTGAATTGCCGGCGATGGCGGCCTGCGCCTGGGCGGCGCGGGTGAGGGCCAGCGTGGAACGCGGACTGCCGCCCAGAATGATGGCCTCGTGTTCTCGCGTCGCGCGGATGAGTTGCACGATGTAGTTGCGCACCCGCTCGTGCACTTGCACCTGGCGCACGGCTTCCTGACAGCGGACGACATCGGCGGCGTTCACGACCGGTGACAGCGTTTCGATGGGATGACCCAGTTGCAGGCGTTCAATCATGGCGCTTTCCTCGGCGGCGGACGGATAGCCGAGGCTGAGTCGGATAGTGAATCGGTCCAGTTGTGCCTCGGGCAACGGAAACGTTCCCTCGTGATCGACGGGATTCTGCGTGGCGATCAGAAAGAACGGGCGTTCCAACTGATGAATCGTGCCATCCACACTGACCTGCCGTTCGGCCATCGCTTCGAGCAGTGCGGATTGCGCGCGGGGCGTGGCGCGGTTGATTTCGTCGGCCAGCACAATGTTGGCGAACAACGGACCCGCGCGAAACTCGAACTCGGTGGTCTTGGGGTTGAAGATGGACGCGCCGGTGATGTCGTTGGGCAAAAGATCGGGCGTGCATTGCACCCGCTTGAATCGGCCGCCGACCGACTGCGCGAGCGCGCGGGCCAGCATGGTCTTGGCGACGCCGGGAACGTCTTCGAGCAACGCGTGTCCATCGGCAAAAAGCGCGACGAGGGTCAACTCGATCTGGCGACGTTTGCCGACCACGACCTTCTCGACGTTCTCGATGATTTGATCGGCGATGACCGCGGCCTGACCCGAACCACCGCCACCGGGCGTGCCCGAATCGGCTTCCTTGAAGCGCAATCCCGTGCGTGGGGCGGGTGCTTCCTCGGCATTGGGGTCAAAAAGCCTCGTGCTTTTTCCGCAGTGCGGACAATCGGCCTCGTCACCGAGCATGTTTGCCGGGAACTCGATTGGCTGCTGGCATTGTTTACAAGGGCATTTCACGGCGTATCTTTCGTTTCAATTCAGGCCAACAATCTTTTCTCCGAGATTCAGTTTGGGAAGCGATGGAGAGAGGGTGCCGGAGCGGGCGGGCGGACGCAAGCCGGACATGAATTCGATCCTGCTTTGGCAGTTAAGGATTTGAAACCACGGTTGGACACCGGTGAATCACTCCGTAGCGCAGGCGTCCCGCCTGTACCAACCGTTCTTTTGGAAATCACAGCGTTCGTATGGACCGAAACCCGTTCGGCTTTGCGGTAACCGGAGACAGGCGGGACGCCTGCGCTACGATTCAGCGCGACCCGCCCAGCCGTTTCCGATTTTTCCAAAGCTCCTTCGGCTTGAAAATTCCGAGCGGCGTGATGATGCCGGTAATCAATTCAGCGGGTGTGACATCAAAACCCGGATTGCGCGCTCCGCTCGTCGGATTCGCCATGCGAACGTATTCGCGTTTGCCGCGCTTCGTAGTTCCCCATGCGCCGAGCACTTCTTCCTCGGCGCGTTCCTCAATGGGAATGTCGCGACCGGATTTCAGATTCCAATCAAGCGTCGAAAGCGGGATGGCGACGTAAAAGGGAATCTTGTGGCGATGCGCGAGGACGGCCTTGGTGTAAGTGCCGATCTTGTTGGCGACCCCCCCGGTGCGCCCCAGCGTGCGGTCGCTGCCGACGATGACGAGGTCGATCTCCCCGCGTTGCATCAGGTGGCCGGCGGCGTTGTCGGCGATGACCTGATGCGAGATGCCTTGTTGCGCGAGTTCCCAGGCGGTGAGTGAAGCGCCCTGGGCGCGTGGGCGGGTCTCGTCGCAAAACACATGAAACCGGCGGCCCTTTTCCTGCGCGGCGTACATCGGCGCGGTGGCGGTGCCGTAATCCACAAACGCCAGCCAGCCGGCATTGCAATGGGTGAGAATGCGGGTGTCATTGCGGATGAGTTTTGCTCCGTGCCGACCAATGTCCCGGCAATGAGCCACGTCTTCATCAGCGAATTCTTGCGCGGCGTGGAGGGCAATCTGCTGCTGCTCGGCGACAGACTTGCCATCCGCCATTTTTCGCCGGACTTCAAGCATCGCGTTAACGGGATCAACCGCCGTGGGGCGCGCCTCTTTCAAAACCTCAAAGACTTTTTCGACATGCCGCTCGAATTTGTCGGGATCTGTGCCGCGGAAGGCTCGCGCTCCCTGAGCGAGACCGAAGGCCGCGGTGGTGCCGATGGCTCCGGCTCCGCGTACGATCATGTCGGTAATGGCCCGCGCGGTTTCGCGAAAGTTTTTTGTGCCAATGATCTTGAACTCATGAGGCAGCAGGCGCTGCTCGATGAGCAGAACCTGGTTCCGCCGGTCGTCGAAAGCAACGGTGCGATAATGCCGGCTTCCGCCGCGCAACTTTACGTTCATGCGCGGAGAATGAAGCAATTACGAGCGAAAGGAAAGAGGTCGTGATACTGGCACGCACAGGATCCACAAACCCGGTAGCAGCCGACGTAAGGAGGCTCAAAACAAGCAACTCAAGATACAGCCGCCAAAAATCGCGCGCCTGTGCTATCCTGAAAAATGAAAATCACCCCCTCACTTTTTGAAGCCTACCTCAAGTGCTCCACCAAATGCTGGCTCCGGGCGAACAACGAATCCGCCACTGGAAACCCCTACGCCGAATGGGTTGGCAAACAGAACGAAGGCTATCGTTTAGAAGCTGCGAAACGGCTGATTTCCAGGAGCGAGCCAGAAGGCACTACTTCACGTGACCGCACCAGCGAGGGCGACGAGTCCCAAGAATTCCCGGACCTCCTGAAATCCGCCCAATGGAATCTCGCGGCAAATGTCGATCTGCGCGTGAACGAAGGCAAACCTCCGCGTAGCAGCCGACGTAAGGAGGCTCATGCTTCTTCTCCGGTAATCTCGGGCGAGGCCGTATCAACGGCTGATCAGAGCCTCGTTACCTCGGCTGCTACGAGTTCAGGCGACGCGGAATCACCGTCTCCTACGATTGAAACCTGCCTCCATGCCGTCGAGCGGATACCCGCCACCGGGCGTGGCAAGGCCGCCCGTTTCGTTCCGATTCGCTTTGTCTATCGGAACAAGCTGACCAAAAACGACAAACTGTTGCTGGCGTTCGACGCGCACGTGCTCTCGCAATCCATTCGGCGTGAAATCGCTCTCGGCAAGATCATCCATGGGGACAGCGATGCCACGCTCAAAGTGAAGACCGTGGCTCTCGCCAGCGACGTGCGAAAGAAAATCGAAAAGATCAACGCGTTACTCTCCGATCCCGCGCCACCCGATCTGGTCCTCAACCGCCACTGCGGCGAGTGCGAATTCCGCGACCGTTGCCGGAAGATTGCCATTGAGAAGGACGACCTCAGCCTGCTGGCGAACATGAGCGCGAAGGAGCGACAGAAATTCCGCAGCAAAGGCATCTTCACCGTCACGCAACTCTCCTACACCTTTCGTCCGCGCCGCAGACCCAAGCGGATGCGCGACAAAAAGGAGAAATACCACCACTCGCTCAAGGCGCTGGCGATTCGGGAGCAGAAAATCCACATCGTCGGCAGCCCGGAACTGAAGATTGAAGGCACGCCCGTTTATCTGGATGTCGAGGGCCTGCCCGACCGCGATTTCTACTACCTCATCGGCCTCCGCATCGGCCACGGCGACACCGCCGTCCAACACAGCCTGTGGGCGGACACCGTCGCGGATGAAGGAAAGATTTGGCGGGAATTCCTCGCCATCCTCGAAACCATCGAGAAGCCGGTGCTGATTCACTACGGGAGTTACGAGACGACCTTCCTGGCCCGTATGGCGCAAAAATTTACATCACCGACTCCGAATTCGACCGCAGCTTATGCCATGGCGAATACTGTAAATGTGATTTCCGTTACATTTGCACAAATCTACTTTCCACCCCTTTCGAACGGCCTTAAAGACATTGCAGCCAATCTCGGCTACAAGTTGAATGAAGGAATTTCTTCCGGGCTGGAGTCCATCACCTGGCGACATTTATGGGAAAAGACTTCTGATAAAGGCGCCAAAAGACGTCTTTTGAGTTACAATGCTCAGGATTGCGACGTTCTTAACTTGGTAACTCAAACAACAAAGGAACTGGCAAACTGCTCTAAAGCAGTGAATGCGTCTCAAAACCCTTCGAGTAACTTCGTTCGCGCCGATAATCCGAAGCTCAATGACAATCTCAAATGGGGCGACTTCAAAAGCTCAATACCTGGTTTTGAAACCGTAAACATTGCGGCCCACTGGAACTACCAACGAGAACGCATCTACTTCAGGAGCCGTCAGCTACCCGGCCGAAAAAGGCCTAAATCTGTCAAAATGAGGGGTTCTGGGCGCGTCGATCAAATAGTCTCTTGGCCCGCACCTCGGCATTGCCCAATCTGCAAATATCCCATCCGCAGCAACGGACCTACTAAAACCCGAACTGTCCAGGAGTTAATATTCGGCCGCAGCAGCCTAAAACGCCGTTTAGTGAAATATGTTTTCCGCACGTATCTCTGCAAGAGATGTCGGACACTTTATGGATTTGATGAACGTTTTCGGATATTCATGAAATTTGGATGGAATCTCGCGGCGTATTTCATTTTCCACATCGTCGAGTTTAACATCCCACAACGCGCAGCAACAATGACTTTCAACCGACTTTTCAAGTGGACGATCTCCCGCAGCACGGTCAACTACATCAAGAGTAGAATGAGCGGATTCTATGAGGAATCGAAACAGTTAATACTCCAAAGCATTGTCGAAGGCACACTTGTTCATGCTGACGAGACACGCGCAAACATCAAAGGGACGGATGGATATGTTTGGGTTCTTACAAACATGCGTTCCGTTGTCTATTTCCTAGCTGATAGCCGAGAATCAGAAATTATTCAAAAGCTCCTATTCGGGTTCAAAGGCGTTCTTGTTTCTGACTTTTACACTGCCTACGATTCTATAGGCGGCCCTCAACAACGGTGCCTAATTCACCTTGTTCGGGATTTGAACACAGAAGTCTTGA
>CALBIE010000862.1 GCA_937893495.1 uncultured Verrucomicrobiales bacterium
CTTTGTGCGGCCCCCGCCATGAATCGATTTGCGTTCCCAAATCAGCCACGGACCGTCCGGCGAATCCACGAGCATAGGATGACGGCGTCTGCCG
Organism: uncultured Verrucomicrobiales bacterium; assembly: GCA_937893495.1. Lineage (GTDB taxonomy): Bacteria > Verrucomicrobiota > Verrucomicrobiia > Limisphaerales > JAYPXF01 > CALBIE01. The sequence continues at coordinate 95 of CALBIE010000862.1, forward strand.
ATGTAGCCGCTCGGATATCCCTTCTTCGGTCGAAGGTCCGGGAGCAGTCCGTTGAGCATTGCTGCGCCATCGGGATTGCCGTCCGCGTTCTTGATCATCTCCCACTTCCCGTTTCGTCGAGCGGAGACATGCGCGGTGTGAATCATGTCAATCACGCCATCGCCGCCAATCACGTCCGTGAGTTTCAGCCATGCAATACAGAGTCCCATTGACTTCGAAGCCAGTGGCACGGGTTTCATGTTACGTTCTGAAACCGGGCCGAGCGGCGACACCTGTTCAATGGGCAACGGCGTCGGGAGAATGCGTCTTCCCAGGATGGAACGGCGGGAGTCGGAGTATTGCTCCCAGAACGCCCAGATCTCGCTTCCCGAGTCAACCATCGTAACCCTGAAAGAATCGTATGCGGGGTCGCTCGGAATTTCAATGTTCGTCCATCCCTTCTCCGAAAATCTGCGCAGCATTATCTGAGCGGGGCGATTCTTTGTGAGCGAATGCCAGGCAAACACTGCCTGCCCATCATTCAAGACAACAGCGCTGGGCTTGATGCCATCTGCCTGGACATCCGACACGACCTCGGTTGGAAGCCATTTGCCGTCCAGTCGCCGGCGTCCCTTGATGAGCCAGGTGCCGTTGTCCCGCTCCGACCAGAGCGCCCACAGGTGTTTGCCGTTCGCGCTGGCGGCGAGCCGTGGTTGATCGACGATGGTCGGTTGGTCGGTCAATTCAACGATTCGGCGTTCGTTGGCCGGAGCGGCATCGTCGGTTCGACGAACGAACACTCGTTCCTTTGATTTGTAATAGGCTTTCCAGATCGCCCAACTGCCGCCATCCGGCAACGTGACAACGGATGCCTGCGTGTCAAACGAGGTTCGTCCGGGATTGATGACGACGTCGGAGGCCGTCGTCACCAGGACGTTGGCGGCGAACGACAAAAACAGAATCGCGCGGGTTTGAATATTCATACAGCGGTGCGGGAAAGTGGAACTACTCGGAACATCCGAAGAGAGTAGCCAGTTGGAAGGCGATGGCAACAACGGGAAAATGACCGTCTGTGTCGTGGCGGTGCATTTGGGCAAAGCCCCGGGAGCGCGGCGTTTACGCCGCAGAAACGACCGCCTGCATTTGTGGTTGCCGGTATTCGGAAGATTTCCGCACTGCAACGCTGCTGCGGACTGAAGTCCGCGCTCAAGGGGCTGGGGCTTCGCCCGAATGCATTTCGCGTCATGAGTGTTCGGAAACGGCGAGGACCCTTGGAGGCGAAGATGGCCCATTCGAGAACCCGAAGGGTTCCAAGCGACAGTAGCCCCGGGTAAGCGAAGCGCCACCCCGGGTACCCGGGGTAGAACATCCGCACCCTGAAGGGGTGCAAAAAAAAGCCCGCAGCGTTCTGCGATCCCTTCGGGATCGATTCTCGGTGAACTCCGTACCCGGGGTGGCGCTTCGCTTACCCCGGGCTACCGGTTCTTTGAGCCCTTCGGATTCGCCGCACCGGCAGCGCAGCTTGGTTCCCGCCAAGTTTCGCTTTGCGAAGGAGAGTATTGGGGCGTGGACCCCTTGGAGTGCGCCGGCTCGACGGCGCTTTGGATGCCGAAGATAGGCATGAATGAGTGCGTAGATTGCGGAGCGACGGAGATTCGCCGGATGATTGCTTTTCGGGAATACGAGACTCGACCGGGGCGTTTTTAGGAATGAACGATTCGTGGAATGAGGCAACCCCGTTGTGGCGGGCGAGACGTATCCAAAGCGGTGTCGAGCCACCGCACTCCACACGGCTTGCGTGCCAATCGAGTTCATCAAGCTGCTCAATAATTTGCCTTGGAGAACTCGGCGTATAGTAGATTTGCATCGCGGCCTGCCAGTTCACCATCATGCGCGACATAGCGGGTGGCGAAACGAAACGGTTCATTCTTTGAGAATGTTACATCCTCGCCTAGCGCCGGCGACACTTCCATGAGGCCGAAATCCTTGACGTAGTATTGGTTTCGGACATTGGACGGATGCCCCATGAGCGCGATGCCAGCCACATCACTCCCGATGCGGCCGGTGCAATCGACCCATTGCGGCGCCTTGCGGTCGCCGTTCGCGTCCCAGTAATTGCCGTCTGGATTCACCCGCCCTTCGGAGTCCCGCATGGTGCCGCCGTCTTCCACGTCAATCAGATCGTTCACCCGTACGCCACAAAACGAATGACGGTCCGCGAGCAGAGTGGCCGATTCGCCGACCGGAACCAGATTTGTGAAATGATCGATGATGGTGAACTGATTCCGTTGCGAGATTTCGTAGCGTCGTTCTTCGCGCAGCAGCGATTCACCCGATTCCTTGTTTCGCTCCCGAGTTTGCCAGTCGATCGACAGGTTGATCGTGATTCGGTCCGTCGTCTGCCAGGCGGCCTTGGTGATTCGTTGGATTCCGGACGGACCGAGCGTGAACAGGTTGAATCCGCGATGCCATTTGTCCGGGCGATTGTCCTCGGGAAAATTCAGTTTGCGATAAAGGTCAGTGTTTTTGTCGCGGCCGGGAATGGCGATTTTGCCGTGGCCGCACATCACCGATTGGTGATGAATGAAGCAATACTGATGCGATCCCGTGACCGGCACGCCCTTGGGGGTGCAGACGGGATAAATCTCCGGCTTGAGCCGGAAGTGCGTCGGGTAATCCGTCGCGAAGAGCAGGGCGGCAAAGTACTGGTCGCGATTCGTCAGCTTCAATCGCCGGGTTTGTTTGTTGAAAGGGGCCTGATCTTCAACACGGTAATCGTTCGGCTCCGCAGCTTGAGAAGACGATTCGGTCAGGGAAACCATCGTTGCCACTGAGCCGGCGCTTAAAAAATCTCGTCGCGTCGTTGTTTGTGCCAACACTTCGATCCGTTTTTCGCGATTGTTTGAAGGCATAAAAGGAAGATGCGCGACAATATCCAACGGTCAAGCGTCCGGCAGGCGGTGGGATTCTTGCTTTATCCTGTCATTCAACGGAAAATTTTCTCTCAAAATCCTCAACGATTTCAAAACCTTTGGTGGAAAGTGCGTTTGTAATTTGATTGAGGATCGATTTCTCGTTGGCGTAAAAGGTCATAAACTCATCGTGGTCTGCATAGATCGCAAAAGATTTTTCCCTGGGAATGAACACGAAATCGATCCAATTTGCTAGCACCGCTGCCAAGAGTGCTTGAACTTCAATTTGGTTGGCCGCTTCGATTGTCACATCGTGACCGATTTCACCCGCAATCGCGTATTCGGCCATGAATGCCTTTAAGGTTTTGGGCTCGAATACGACTTGGTCGATCGCGATACTGGCCATATCGATAGGCGTATGCGCAGAGAGGATCGCGAAAACAAATCTATCCAGATCTCCGAGCGGGGTGTGAAAGGTTTGCTGATGCTTGAATTGAGTCGCATGAAACCGGTTTATTGATCCGATAGTATGGGAAAACTTCATTGGCCTTCGGTCGTTTAGGGCGTCAGCGATATCGGGGCGGTTGCATAGAAAATTCAACCAATTTGTAAACAGAGCTTTTACGTCGATGTGATTGCTTGATGATTGGATTTGGGAGGCGCATCCATTTCGTCATCGTTTCCCTTTCTTCGATTTTTCCTGCGACGTACGATATTTTGCCAATT
>CALBIE010000863.1 GCA_937893495.1 uncultured Verrucomicrobiales bacterium
ACAAGCGCCGAACCGGTGAAATGCCCGTTCGGCCCCGGTTTCTGTCCCTTAACCCACATCAATTCTGAATCAAAAACTACATGAAAAACTATGACGCAACCGACCCCGACACCGCCTTCGTGCTTTGTGCCGTGTGCGAGAAAGACATCATGGGCGATATCGCCGGTTTGCCCGCATCGGACACAAGGACATTACCGTGGCCCTCTGCTGCCCGCTCTGAACCGAGACCTTTGAGAAACAGCCGAATTCTGACTTACCGCACGTTTGCGCAAATTGACCAAAACCGTTCGCAATAAAAAACCATCCTGAACCCCACCTGAAATCATGAAGACAAAAACATCCAAAACGCTGACCGGAAGAAAGCTCCTGCTCTGGAGCATTCTAGCCGCGCTGGCACCCGCAATCGCGGACGCCGCTCAACGCCCTGCTGAACCCTGGCCCGCCCCGGCGTCGGCCCGGCGAATCGCCAACCCCATCAAGGCGTCCCCAGACGTCCTTCAGGCCGGCAAGTCGATGTTCACCATGGCCTGTCTGCCTTGTCACGGCGACAAGGGCAAGGGCGATGGGGTCGCATCCGCCTCACTGGAAGTGCGACCGGGCGATTTGTCCCGAACCGTGATGTGGCAACAAACCGACGGAGAGCTCTTCTGGAAACTCAACGCGGGCAAGACCCCCATGCCGGCTTTCAAAGGTACGGTACCCGATGAGGATCTTTGGAAGATCATTCATTTCGTCCGCTCCTTCGCCCCCAAGCCCGCCGACGGCGTGATTGCTCAAACCGTCACGACCCCGGAACCCAAACCGGTTCCGACGGCCAAACCCGTCGCTCCATCCACGGGAGGTGAATTCGTTTCCCGGGCGGAGTACGACAAGCTCCGATCTGAACTGGAACTCATCAAGGCCCAGTTGGGCGGACAGGCTCCGCTTGGTCTGGGTGGCGTCAAGGCGCTCACCGCCGAGGAATGGAAGGCTCACACCAGCGAAATCGAGTCGCACATGACCGAAATTCGCGCAGCCCGCGATCTCGCTGAGAAAAGCAAACCAGGCAACAACCAGCAGTTGCTGGCGGGGTATGGTTTCGTGAGATACAGCGATGCCGAGGGCGCGAACTCCGACTTCAATGCGGGCTTCAATCCGATCTTCCTCTGGAAACGCCGCGACCGCCTGTTCTTCGAGGGTGAACTCGAATTGGGGCTGGAAGACGGAGCCACCGAAGTGGGACTGGAGTATGCCCAGATGTCCTATGTCCTGAACGACTACTTCACGATTGGTGGCGGCAAATTCCTGAGCCCGAACAACTACTTCATCGAGAAGTTGCATCCGGCCTGGATCAACAAACTCCCCGACAAGCCGCTGATGTTTGAAGGCAACGACCGGCTGCTGGCCCCTTCGCAACTCGGTGTGCAATTGCGCGGCGCGGCCCCCATCGGAAACGGCAAGATCAACTATGCTCTTTACGGCGGCAACGGGCCGGTGATTCGCACGAGCCTCGCAGCCGGGGCGCCCCCGGTCGGGACGTTGAACTTCAACAATTGGCCAGACAACAACAACAACAAGTCCGTCGGCGGCCGACTCGGGATTGTCCCGCTGCCCGAGATGGAACTGGGTTACGGATTTGAAGTCGCTCAGGTCAGTTCGGGTGCCGTCGGCATTCCGAACGTGGACGCCGTCTCGCACACGGTCGATTTCAACTATGTCCGCGACAGCGCAAAGTTGGGCGGCACGATTGACCTGAAGGCACAGGTGGCCTGGGTACGACTCGACAATCCCGGAATCGCGCCACTGATCTTCAACAACGACCGGTTTGGTGGATACACCCAACTCGCCTACCGGCCCACCAAGGCGGGAATCGAGTGGTTGCGAAACTGCGAAGCGGTCGGTCGCTACGACTGGATCGATCTGCCGGACGGGGCTCCGAGCAATCTGGATCAGCGCCGCGTGACGTTAGGGCTGAACTACTGGGTCGGCCCCGCCGCAGTGGTGAAGGCGGCCTACCAGTTCGGCGACCAAAAGGCACCGGGCGTGCCGAGGAACAATATTGCCGCATGGCTCCTGGAGGCCGCGTTCGGATTCTAACCCTCAACCAGAAAGAACATTGTTATGAAAAAACCAATCATGATTAAGACATGGAAGAATCTGTTGGCGCCGGTGCTGATTGCAGCAGTTGCCATCGTGGTGACCGGCTGCCAGACGACGGCTGCCACGGCAAAGGCGCAAGCTGCCGGCAGTGAAGCGAAACTCACCAAAAGCGCGGCGCAGGTATGGGCCGAAAATTGCGCGCGTTGCCACAACGTGCGATCGCCGTCGGAGTTCAGTGACACTCAATGGGAAGCGGCCTCTTTGCACATGCGGGTGCGGGCGGGTCTCACGGCTCAGGAGCACACCGCCATCCTGAGTTTTCTGAAATCCGCAAACTGACCGCCGCAGGGCGGGGAATCGCCCGGGATGGTGAAGCCCGGGTCGGAAGCTTTGGGCCTCCACCTGAACGGGCGATTCCATTCAAACAAAATGAGAAAGGTGAATGATGAAGACAATAGCAATGATAGGACTGGCCGCCTTGCTGGTGACCGGCTGCGCCACGAATAATTCCGGGAAAACAACCAAAACGATCTGCCCCCAGTGTCACGATACCCAGTCCCGGTTCAACGATACCAACCGTTACAACGACAGCGGGGTGGACGTCAGTGCGTTTCGGGACGATCGCGTTCACCACAGTTGTCCGGACTGCCAGAGCGCCTTCGCAGCGCTCTTCAAGGAAGGGAAATTCAAGCACCGATGCACCGTTTGTGAAGCAAACGGATACGCCTGCCCGCTGAACCATTCGGATACCAAGGCCGGCAAGACTCGCTAATTCATGGATCTGCCCCTCCATCTTCTGCTTCCCCTGCTCCTGGTCACTGCCAAGTTGCTTGGCGTGGCCGGGCGCAAGGTGGGTGTGCCGGCGGTGGTGGGAGAGATCTTTGCCGGCCTCCTCCTCGGCCCGTCGCTGATCGGAGCGTTACCCTCGGAGGCAACGGGCGGCGATGCCTTTCACGTCTTTGGCGAGTTCGCCCAAATTGGCTTGTGCATACTCCTTTTCCGCATCGGGTTGGAAACGGACCTCGGGGAATTCCTCCGCGTCTGGCGGCCGGCTACCAGCGTGGCGATTGCCGGCATGATTTTCCCCTTCGTGCTGGGCTGGGGGGTGGCCACATTGCTCGGCTGGTCCGTCATGGTGGCGGTGTTCGTTGGCGCCACTCTCACCGCGACCAGTATCGGCGTCACGGCCTCCGTACTCGACGAGATCAAAGGCCAACGCAGTGCCGAGGGCAGGATCATGCTCGGGGCCGCCGTGCTGGACGACGTGCTTGGTCTGCTGGTGCTATCTGCCATGATGGGGATGGTCACGCCCGGCGCCGGGGTGGCCAACACGGTAGGAAAAGCCCTGGTTCAAGCCCTGTTGTTCATGGGCTTCGGTATCTTCTTCGGCCCCTTGATCGTGCGCGGTTTCATGGCGATCACCCGCTGGTCGGGCAAGGCTGCCCTCCTGCTCGTGTTGTCCTTCAGTTACATGCTCCTTATGGCGGCCGTTGCGCACGCCATCGGTCTGGCGATGATTATCGGCGCCTATGCCGCCGGCCTGGCCTTCGGCGGATACGAGGAGCACGAGGAACTCAACCGTGATTTGCGCCCACTCATTGATCTGCTCACGCCGCTGTTCTTCATCCTCATCGGTGCCTCCATGGAACTTCACGGTCTCAACCCGCTGACCGCCGCCGGGCGTTGGGCCTGGGTGGTCTTCGCCACCCTGACCATCGCCGCGATCGTGGGCAAGATGCTCAGTCCCGCGTTCTTGAAGGCGGGCAACGTCAACCGCCTCGCGATTGGCAGCGGCATGATGCCGCGCGGCGAGGTCGGCTTTGTATTCGCGCAGATGGGGCTGTCCGTGAGTCTCTACTCACCGGCCCAGTACTCGATGCTGACGCTGGTGCTCGTCGCCACCACGATCCTTGGGCCTCTCCTCCTGCGAAGGGTATGGAACTGCCCGCGGGCGCACCCGTCTCTTCCCTTCTCGTTTCGCCCTGACCCAGGAACAAAAGTCAGCACATAAGGAACACCACCGAGGATGAAATTCATTATCACCGGGTGCGTCGAGTGAACACGAATCATGTCCCTGACATTCCTTAGTCAAATCCTTCTGTTTGGTCTCCTGGCGGGGCTGGCGCTGGGGTTGATCGGCGGTGGTGGCTCGCTGGTCGGCGTGCCGTTGCTGGCCTATGGGCTGGGATTGTCCCCGCATCAAGCAATCTGTACGGTGATGCTGTCCATCGGCGTGATTGCGGGCATCGGTGCCGCGCGTAAGTTTGTGGCCGGCGAACTGAACTGGCGAATTGCCGGCAGTCTCATTCCAGCGGGATGGCTGGGCGCCTTGACGGGGGTGGCCATCGGCCGATTTTTTTCCGCCGGCGTGTTGATGATCGCGTTCGGGGTCGTGGTCGTTGCCGTCGCGGCTGGAATGCTGACGTCTCCGCAGCGCCAGCCGCCAAGCACTGAAGGCGGAGCGATCGCACCGGTGGCATTCACTCCGCCCTTACTGGCGGCGGCCGGCGGGGCCGGCATTCTCGCCGGACTGTTTGGGGTGGGAGGCGGATTTGTGCTGGTGCCGGCCCTGAATCTGATCGGCCGACTGGAAATACACCGTGCCATTTCCGCTTCCTGGTTCGTCATTGCGCTCAACAGCGTCGCCGCCACCGGCGCCCATGTTCTGGGTGGGCAGACCATCCCCCCGGGCTTTGCTGGTGGATTCGCGCTGGGAACTCTGGCCGGATTCGAACTCGGCAGTCGTTTTGGCAGCCGCTGTTCCGAAACGCGTCTGCGCCGGATTTTCGGCGTGGCCCTGGCAGTCATGGCGATCGCGATCATCATCGCGGAAACGAATGTTCACGCTTTTGCCCACTGAACCAAGCCAACACAAGGACTTCCGGTGGCCGGATTTGAAAAATCAGAGAATGGGCGGATTTTGAAATAAACCCTCTTGACGCTATACTCTTGACTGGCTCGCCAAAGTGCAAAAAATTGCCGCATGATTTCGATAACCGTCGCCGGTCAGCCCCACTCACGGTTTCCCTGATGCTTTCCCTCGCTCACGATCGTGTCCGGGAGCGGCATCACTCGTGTAGCTTGGCATTAACATTACTCCATGACTGATCATTCCCGCAATTCACCCGCCGAAGATGGGCATGTCGTATCCCTTGATCTGCTGCGCGCGGTGGCAAGCCTGGCGGTCTGCTGGTTCCATTTCACCTGGCGGGATGACGATTTTCTGCCGGACGGAATGCTCAGGGCTTCCGGACAGTATGGCTGGCTTGGAGTGGAGACGTTCTTCGTTGTTTCCGGCTTCGTCATTCCGTGGTCGCTCCAGCGCGGCGGCTACCGGCTGAAGCATTACGGCCGGTTCCTGTTGAAACGGGTCATCGGTTGGATCCACCTTATATTGTCTCCATCTTGCTCGTGCTGGTGCTGGCCTACCTCGCGACCTTTTCCCACCTCTATCGCGGAAAACCCTTCGTGATAGATTGGGCGCAGGTTGCGCTCCATCTGGGATATCTGAATATGTTTTTCGCGGACAAGCCCTGGTTGAACACGGTCTATTCGACGCTCGCGATTGAATTCGAATATTACCTGCTCATGGGGATTCTGTATCCCTTGCTGGCTCACAAGTCCGCCGGCGTCCGGCGTTCCACGCTCATCCTGTTCGCGCTCTCCTGCTACGCGCTGCCCTTCCCGAAGCACCTGCCTCACTATGCGCCACTGTTCGCCCTGGGTATCATCGCGTACCAGTTGCGATCCGGCCTGGTCACCCGACTGGAAGGCACGGTGTCCACTGTAATGGTATCACTCGTGGCGCTGGGCGGCAGCAGCCCGCTCTATGTACCGGTCGGCCTTGCCTCGCTAGCGGTCATCCTGTTTGTCAAAAAGACCAGTCCCGTCATCACTTTCTTCGGCAGGATTTCGTATTCGGTTTATCTGCTGCATGTGCCGTTGGGAACGCGGGTCATCGATCTCAGCCTGCACTGGCCGCAAACCATGGTGATGAAAGTCGGGATCATCGCCGCCGCGCTTGGGGTAACGATTGTCGGCGCCTGCCTGTTCTACCGCTTTATCGAGCGGCCGTCACAGCGCCTGTCAGCGCACATCAAATACCTCGACCCGCCATTGCCCAAGGAGGATTTGTGATGATTTATCCAGATTCGCGAGCCAAACTTTGCGCTGAAGGCTGGGCCTACTCCAGAAGTAGTTCGAGAGGGTACGGGATAGGTGTCGGAGTAATGAATGCAGGAACTTTCTCTCATTGTGCTTTCCGTCCGATCGTGCAATCGCCGGCTGCGGAAGACGACCTTTTTGGCCGGTCGCAAGCGCTTCTTTGCCGGCGCTTGCAATCCCTGCTTCAATATGGTTCTAAAAACGTTATGGATCGAACTTCGCTTCACATCCTCTCCAGCCTGATATTATGTTGCCTGTATTGATCACAACGATCGCCCTGCTTCTGGTGTGCGTGTTTATTCACTACCGCGCGTTGCACTTCCTGAATCAGTTTCTCACGACGCTTCAACTGCGTCCGGGCCTCAAGATGGGCGTGGGTCTGCTGGGCGCGATTGTGGCTCATGTATTCGAAATTATCCTGTTCGCGGTCGCCTATCGCACCCTTGCCCGATTTGAGCGCTTTGGCCACATCGCCGGCGACATCAGCCATGAACTGCGCGATTACACTTACTTCTCCTTCACGACCTATTCGACCCTCGGTTACGGTGACCTCACGCCGGAGGGTCCCCTGCGAATCGTCGCCGGCGTCGAGTCGCTCATTGGACTGGTCCTCGTCGCCTGGACCGCCTCATACCTTTTTCTCGAAATGCAACGGTATTGGACCCCTGCCGCACCGGTTGATGGCCAAGTGACTGGATGACCTTACCCAAAACGCCATGCGAGCGAGACCGACAATGAAAGCAGCCCAAGGGAAAACCCGCGCCGATGGCGCATCGCTTGTGCCTTGCATCCTCACCATCAACGACGGATCGTCGAGCATCAAATTCGCGCTGTTCGACGCGGGCCAATCCTTGCGCCGGATTCTGGCAGGCCGGATTGAACGCATCGGACTCTCGGATGCGCGCTTTGCAGTAAAGGGCAACACTCAGACCGACACCTTTACCCGGCCTGTGAAAGCTCCGAATCACGCGGCTGCGGTGGACTTGCTCATGGATTGGATCGAAGAACAAATCACACTCAGCGCGTTGGCCGGCGTGGGACATCGGGTCGTGCATGGCGGTCCGAACTACCGCGAGCACCAACGCATCACGCCGGAGATGGTTGAGGAACTGCGCCAATTCACGCCATTTGATCCGCAACATCTGCCGGAGGAAATCCTGCTCACTGAGGCATTCCGGCGGCGCTTTCCGGGGTTGCCACAGGTCGCTTGTTTCGACACCGCGTTCCATCGCGATTTGCCGCGCGTAGCGCAGTTGTTGCCGATTCCAAGACGCTACGAGGCGCAAGGCGTCCGACGTTACGGCTTTCACGGATTGTCCTACGCCTTTTTGATGGAGGAGTTGGAACGCGTTGCCGGAGCGCAAGCGGCGCGCGGACGCATCGTCCTCGCCCACTTGGGCAACGGCGCGAGCCTCGCTGCTGTTCGGGATGGCAAGCCGATGGACACCAGCATGGGTTTTACGCCGACGGCCGGCGTGCCGATGAGCACGCGCTCCGGCGATCTTGATCCGGGACTGGTTTTGTATCTGGCGCGGACCGAGCAGATGGACGCGACACAGTTCAACGAGATGGTCAACTCGCATTCAGGTTTGCTGGGAGTGTCGGAAACCAGTTCCGACATGCGCGATCTGCTGGCGCGTGAAGCCGAAGACGTGCGCGCGGTGGAGGCGGTGTCGCTATTCTGTTACCAGGTTAAAAAATGGATTGGTGCGTTTGCCGCAGCGCTGGGCGGTTTGGACACGGTCGTCTTCTCCGGCGGCATTGGAGAGAACGCGCCGGTCGTGCGCGAGCGAATATGTGAGGGTCTCGATTTTCTCGGCGTCGAACTCGACGAAAAACAAAACGCGGCCAACGCCGGAGTGATTTCTCACAAGGCAACCGAGGTTGCCGTCCGTGTCATCCGCACGGACGAGGAATGGATGATCGCCAAAACGGTTTGCCGCGTCTTGGACTTGAACATTGGAAAGGAAAATTATGATGAAAACGAAAAACACTAAACGCACTGGCGGGCCGCTAACGCCGGACCTTCTGCGGAAGATGGACGCTTACTGGCGGGCGGCCAATTATTTGTCCGTTGGCCAGATTTATATCTACGACAATCCGCTGCTGAAAAAGCCACTCAAGCTGGCGCACGTCAAACCGCGCTTGCTCGGTCACTGGGGGACGACGCCGGGATTAAACTTCATCTACGTTCATCTGAACCGTGTCATCAGCCAGCACGGCTTGAAGGCAATTTACGTGGCCGGCCCGGGCCACGGTGGTCCGGGGTTGGTGGCGAACGCCTACTTGGAGGGGACTTACAGCGAGGTTTACCCGGACATCTCGCAGACCGAGGGCGGTATGAAGCGCCTGTTCAAACAGTTTTCGTTTCCCGGCGGCATCCCCAGTCACGTCGCGCCGGAGACGCCCGGCTCGATTCACGAGGGCGGCGAGTTGGGCTATTCGCTGTCACACGCGTTCGGCGCGGCGTTCGACAATCCCGACCTGCTGGTCGCGTGCGTCGTGGGCGATGGCGAAGCGGAGACCGGCCCGCTCGCCACAAGCTGGCACTCGAACAAATTTCTCAACCCGGCCCTCGACGGCGCGGTGCTGCCCATCCTCCACTTGAACGGCTACAAGATTGCCGGCCCAACGGTGCTGGCCCGCATTCCACACGATGAACTGGAGGCGCTCTTTCGCGGTTACGGCTACGATCCTTATTTCGTCGAAGGAGAAAAGCCGGAGGAAATGCACCAACAGATGGCAGTGACGATGGATGCGGTGGTCGCCGATATTCAGCGCATCCAACACGACGCGCGGAAGAACGGTTTCAAGGACCGACCGCGCTGGCCCATGATTATCCTGCGTTCGCCGAAGGGCTGGACCGGGCCGAAATCCGTGGACGGCAAACCGACCGAAGGCACATTCCGTTCGCATCAAGTGCCGATGGGCGCAATGAGTCATCCCGGCCACGTCAAGGTGCTGGAGAAGTGGATGAAGAGCTATCGCCCGCAGGAGTTGTTCAACAAAACCGGCAAGCTGCGGGCTGAAATCGCTGAACTCGCGCCCAAAGGCGACCTCCGCATGAGCGCCAACCCGCACGCCAACGGTGGCGCTCTGCTGCGCAAATTGCGCCTGCCGGACTTCCGCGATTACGCCGTGAAGGTGTTGAAGCCCGGTGCGACCAACGCCGAGGCCACCCGTGTCCAAGGCGGGTTCATTCGCGACGTGCTCGCGCAAAATGCGGAACGCCGCAATTTCCGCGTGTTCAGCCCGGATGAAACCGCCTCGAACCGCTGGGGTGCGGCGTTTGAGGTGACGAATCGTTGCTCGACCGCGGAAATCCTCCCCGGCGACGATCACGTCGCGCCCGATGGGCGAGTGATGGAAATGTTGAGTGAGCACCAGTGCCAGGGCTGGCTCGAAGGCTATCTGCTCACGGGCCGGCACGGATTGTTTTCCTGCTACGAGGCGTTCATTCACATCGTGGACTCGATGTTCAACCAGCACGCCAAGTGGCTCAAGGTCACGCGGCACATCCCGTGGCGCAGACCGATTGCGTCGCTGAACTACCTGCTCACTTCGCACGTCTGGCGGCAGGACCACAACGGTTTCAGCCATCAAGACCCCGGCTTCATTGACCATGTTGTGAACAAGAAAGCGGAAATCGTCCGCGTCTATCTTCCGCCCGACGCGAACACGCTGCTGTCCGTCACCGACCACTGCCTACGCAGCCGCCATTACATCAACGTCATCGTCGCCGGCAAACAACCCGCATTGCAGTGGCTCGACATGGACGCGGCGATCAAGCATTGCACCGCCGGCATCGGCATCTGGCCGTGGGCCAGCAACGATCAGGGCGGCGAACCGGATGTGGTGATGGGATGCGCCGGCGACGTGCCGACACTCGAAACGCTCGCCGCAGTGCAGATGCTGCGCGAACATTTCCCCGAACTTCGCGTGCGCGTCGTCAACGTGGTGGACCTGATGACGCTTCAGCCGCAGACCGAGCATCCGCACGGATTGAGCGATCGCGATTTCGACGCGCTCTTCACGAAAGACAAACCGATCATCTTCGCCTATCACGGTTACCCGTGGCTGATTCACCGGCTGACCTATCGCCGCACCAATCACAAAAACCTCCACGTTCGCGGCTACAAGGAAGAAGGCACGACCACGACGCCGTTCGACATGGTGGTGCTCAATGACCTCGACCGCTTCCACCTGGTCGGCGACGTGATTGACCGTGTTCCCAGCCTCGGGGCGCGCGCGGCCTACGCCAAACAATTCATTCGCGACAAGCTGATTGACCACAAGACCTACATTCACAAATACGGCGAGGACATGCCGGAGATTCGCGGTTGGCGCTGGACGCCACCCGCCAAGCACCGGCCGCAGGCGACCAGCGGGGGAGACGCCACGGGCAGCTGACCTTTGTAGATACATGTTCACAATTCTGATAATCAGCATCACCCTGGTCTTGGTGTGTGTGTTCATTCACTACCGCACGCTGCATTTTCTAAATCAGTTTCTCACCACGCTGCAGTTGCGTCCGGGACTCAAGATGGGTGTGGGGCTGCTGGGAGCCCTTGCAGCCCACGTGTTCGAGATCATCCTGTTCGCGGTCGCCTACTGCACTCTGGCGCGATTTGAACACTTTGGACACATCGCCGGCGACGTCAGCCATGAATTGCGCGATTACACCTACTTCTCCTTCACAACCTACTCGACCCTTGGCTACGGCGACCTCACGCCGGAAGGGCCGTTGCGCATCATCGCCGGTGTTGAGTCGCTCATGGGGTTGGTGCTGGTCACCTGGACCGCGTCCTTCCTGTTTCTGGAAATGCAGCGGCACTGGGATTCCCCCAATGCCGGGAATTCCGGCTGAGAATATGAATCACGATATGAGTTCTGACCCGGACGAAACTCCAGGGCCCCCTGGGGAGCCGACGACCAAATCCTGTTGCAAGGAGGGGCATGGTCCCCAACACGAATCGCATCGGGAATCCGCCAATGCGCGTCCCACACCCGTCGCAGCGTACTACTGCCCCATGTGTCCCGGCGTGGAATCGGATCGGCCGGGTGACTGTCCGAAGTGCGGCATGCCGTTGGAACGGAATCCGGCATTCAAACCGGAAACCGTTTACACCTGCCCGATGCACCCCGAGGTGCGTCAAGCCAAGCCCGGAGATTGCCCGAAATGTGGCATGTCCCTGGAACCCGTGACGCCAACCGGTGGCAAGGGCGATTCGGAAGACGCAGATTTCCTATCCATGCGCCGCCGCTTCTGGGTGTGCCTGGCCCTGACGCTGCCGGTGTTTGTCATCGCCATGGGGGACATGATTCCCGGTCAACCCATCACGCGATTGCTCTCCCGACCGTTGGCGACCTGGCTTGAACTGCTGCTCGCTTCGCCGGTGGTGCTGTGGGGCGCCTGGCCGTTTTTCGTTCGCGCCGTACAGTCGGTCCGTCATCGCAGCCCGAACATGTTCACGCTCATCGGAATGGGCGTTGGCGTTGCCTACGGGTACAGCGTGATTGCGAAACTGTTTCCGGACTGGTTTCCGGCTTCGTTCCGGATGCGCGGTGAGGTGGCCGTCTATTTCGAAGCTGCGGCGGTCATCACCACGCTGGTTTTGCTCGGACAAATGCTCGAACTCCAGGCACGACGGAAAACGGGAGCGGCGATCAAGGTGTTGCTGGGGCTCTCGCCGAAAACCGCGCGGCGAATTGATGCCGAGGGTCGGGAGTCGGATGTGCCGTTGGATTCCGTGCAGGTCGGCGATAGACTCCGCGTGCGACCTGGGGAAAAGATTCCGGTCGATGGACGGGTGGTGCAGGGAGCCAGCTCGGTGGATGAAAGCATGCTGACGGGAGAACCCGTGCCGGTGGAAAAATCCACGGGTGATGCCGTCACCGGAGCCACCCTCAACGGCACCGGTTCGCTGGTAATCGAAGCCGACCGGGTTGGTGAGGCGACTCTGTTGGCACGCATCATTCAGATGGTGGCCGAGGCACAACACAGCCGGGCACCGGTGCAAAACGTCGTTGATCGAGTCGCCGCTTGGTTTGTTCCGATCGTCATGGCCGTTGCCGTCGTCACCTTCGCGGTCTGGGCCCTGTTTGGTCCGGAACCGCGACTGGCGTATGCGCTCATCAATTCCGTGGCGGTATTAATCATCGCCTGTCCCTGTGCCCTCGGGCTGGCCACGCCCATGTCCATCATGGTTGCGACTGGCAAAGGCGCATCCATGGGGATTCTGTTTCGCAGCGCGGAGGCCATCGAGCATCTGCGGCACGTGGATACGTTGGTCATCGACAAAACCGGCACGCTGACGGAAGGGAAGCCGCGCCTCACGGAAATCGTCCGCGGACCGGGTTTTGAGGAGGAAGACGTATTGCGATTGGCCGCGAGTCTGGAATCGGGCAGCGAGCATCCGTTGGCCGCAGCCATTGTGAATCTCGCCCGAGAGCGGCGCCTGGAGTTGCAACCGCTGCGCGAATTCCAATCCGTCACCGGCAAAGGGGTGCGTGGGTCGATTGAAGCTCACGACGTCCTGATTGGGAGCGAACGATTCCTGCGAGAATCAAAAATCGAACTCGGTGAGCTCGTTCGGAAATCCGACTCCCTGAGGGCCAGGGGCAATACCACGATCTTTGTCGGAATCGACAGCCGGGCCGCCGGATTGCTTGTCATTTCCGATCCCATCAAGGCATCCACTCCGGAGGCGGTTCGTCAATTGCATCGGGAAGGAATTCATCTGGTGATGCTCACCGGAGACAGCGCCAAAACCGCAGCCGCCGTCGCAGAAGAACTCGGCATTGATGAATTCCGGGCGGACGCGTTGCCCGAGGATAAGGCGGCGGAGGTCCGGCGGTTGCAGGATGCGGGCCGATTCGTGGCGATGGCGGGCGACGGGATCAACGACGCGCCCGCGCTCGCTCAAGCTCACGTGGGAATCGCCATGGGCACGGGCACGGATGTCGCGATGGAGAGCGCCGGTGTGACGCTGGTGAAAGGAGACCTGCGCGGCATCGCCCGGGCGCGGTCGCTCAGTCGCGCCACGATGTCCAACATTCGGCAAAACCTGCTCTTCGCTTTCGGCTACAACGCGTTGGGTGTGCCAGTCGCGGCGGGCCTTCTGTATCCGATTACAGGACTGCTGTTGAGCCCGATGATTGCCGCCGTTGCCATGAGTTTGAGTTCCGTGTCCGTCATCGCCAATGCTCTGCGCCTGCGCGGAAATGAAATTCGATAGAAATCGGCGGGCACTCGGGTTCTTTGAGAAGACGCTTTGCCGAAGAAGGGTGTTTCAGAACACGCGATACAGAACTCCGCGCTCCAACCGGGAAAGAACAGAAATTTACAAGTTGATATATCTTAATATATAGATATATTATTCCCAACATGAAGAAGGCCCGACCTGATTTGATTCCGATGGAAAAGCTGATGCTGGCCGCCGAATGCCTGCGGACGCTCGCCCATCCGCATCGGTTGCGGATGATCGAGATGCTGCTGGCAAAGCGCTACACGGTGGGTGAACTCGCCGACGCGTGCGGGATTCAGAGTCATCTGGCGTCCGGCCACCTGCGACTGATGAAGCACTGCGGTTTGCTGGAACCGGAGCGCGAAGGGCGAAAGACCTATTACCGTGTCTCGGAAGTGCATTTGGAAGGCATCATGGACTGCATTCGGGCCCGGTTCGGTGAATGAAAATGGCGACGCTCATCGCGCCTCGATGAGGGCCATCGAAAAGTGGAACAATTCAATCTGAAAGCCTATGAAACTCGAAAACGCCATTCGTATTCTCGCCGGCACCATGGTGCTGCTCAGCGTCTCGCTGGCCCACTGGGTCCATCCGCACTGGCTGTGGCTGGCGGTGTTTGTCGGCTGCAACCTGATCCAATCCGCCTTCACGGGTTTTTGCCCGGCGGAACACATCCTGCGCCGGCTCGGTGTCGGCCGCGAAGGCGACAAGTGCTGCGGTTGAACCCTGGTTTCCCGGTGAGTATTAACAAAATCGGTTGCAACTTTCAGAGAGGCCACCGAGGCAGATTCCGCCAATTGAATTCAAATGCAGCATGAGCAGCGCGAGAACCATCACGAACGTCTTCAGTGAATTTCAACTGTTGGAAGTGAGCGCCACGACAAAGCATCCGGAGCGGCGCGGCCCGTACATGGTGGTGCAGACCGGCAGCGCGCCGGGCGATTCGGAGTTTCGGGAATGCACCTTTGCCCTGATCCGGCGCGGCCCGTGGATGCATTGTTTCGTGTTCTTCATTCTGCCCCGGGAATTGCGTCGCAAGGTGGCGGTCTTTGAGACGGTGCCGGAAGTCATGCGGCTCGCTGAAACACTCATCGGCAACCCGGTGGTCGAAACCATTGAGAGTCTGCCGCGCCTCCTTGGTGAAGCGGGCTTCCGTCCGCTGGACGATGACCCGGAAAGCGCTGCACTGCTGGCCGAACTCAAGAAAAGGAATCCAAAGCAAACGATAACATGAGCAAATCATTCACGGAAAAGGGCGGCAGTTGGGTGGTGGCGCAGTACGCGCTGATGGTTGCGGTGCTCGCGGGCGGACCATTCGGGCGGGGCGACTGGTTGAACCCGTGGACAGTCGTTCTGGGTTGCGCGCTGATGACACTGGGAGCCTGGGCCGGGATTGCCGGTGCCCTGGCCCTCGGCCGAAATCGCACGGCCTTCCCGGTGCCCGGCGCCGATTCGGAATTGATCCAACACGGGGTCTTCAGCCGTATTCGGCATCCGCTTTATACCAGTCTCATGTTGTTGGGATTCGGCTGGGGATTCTGGTGGGAGAGTGCCGCGGCCCTGATGGCCGCCGCCGGGCTGTCGCTGCAGTTGCGGTACAAGGCCGCCTTTGAAGAGCGGCAACTGGAAAGGTCCTTTAGTGGCTACGCCGACTATCGTTGCCGGGTGCCCCGGTTTTTTCCTCGGTTCGGGAAAACCTTTCGGCCTTTGCCGCTTGCGATGCTGCTGGGATGTGCCCTCTTGCCCGGTTCGGCGCGGGGAATTGATCTGGCCGAAGCGATTGCGGAGGCCCAACGGAACAACCCGGATGCGGTGATGGCCAGAGAACGGATTGCGATGGCGGAAGCAGCTGTGACGCAGGCCGACGCGATGGTCTGGCCGACGCTGGCGTTCCGTTCGGGATATCAGCGCACGGACAATCCAATCGGGGTGTTCGGCGCCGCGCTCAACCAGCGATCCTTCAGTCCTGCGCTCAACTTCAACGACGTTCCCGACGCGGACAATCTCAACGTGGGCGGCATCGTCACGGTGCCCATTTACACAAGCGGGCAAATCACCGCCGGTCGGCTGGCGGCCCGGGATAATCAGCAGGCCAACGCGCACCTGCTCGACGCGGTTCGTAATCAACTCGGGTTTGAAGTGACGCGTGTCTATCTGACCATCCGCAAGACTCGGGCTTTCGTGGAGGCAGCGGAAGCCGCCGTCGGCGGTTTCAACGAGAACCTCGACATTGCTCGCAAGCGGTTTGAGTCGGGCAAGGCGCTCAAGGCCGATGTGCTTGATCTCGAAGTGCGCCTGGCGCAGGCCCGGGAAGAACTCGCGCAGGCGCGCAACGCAAACGAACTCTCCCGCCGCGCGCTGGCGAATCTGCTCGGCCGGGAAACCGCCAGCGAGGCGGAACTGCCGCAGCCGGTTTCCGACGCGCCCGGACTGACGGTTCCTGTGGAGACCACCCCGAACGCGCGACCCGAACTGCTGGCTCTCAGCCGGATGAAATCAGCGGCGGAGGCGCAGGTTCAGGTTGCCCGGAGCGGTCAGCGCCCGAAGGTCAGCGCCTTTGCCAGCGCCGACCACAATCGCGGCTGGAGGTTCAACGGCAGCGGCGACAGTTACACTGCCGGCGTGCTGGTGAACTGGAATCTCTGGGATGGTTTTCTAACCCGCGGCAAGGTCCGGGAAGCCCGTTCCCGGATGGATATCCTCGGCGAGCAACATCGCCAACTGCGACTCGCCATCGATTTCGAAGTTCAGCGGGCAAAGTTGAATCTCGCGACGGCCATCGAACGGGTGGGCGTGGCCGGTAAGGCGGTGGAACTGGCCGCCGAGAGCGTCAAGCTGACCCGGGCCCGCTTCGAGCAGGGGTTGGCGCTCGCGACCCAGTTGATTGACTCCGAAACCGCCCTGACCGGCGCTCGCGTGCGCCTGGCCCAAGCCGAATCCGATCGACTTATCGCCATTGCCTCGCTGCGTAAAGCTTTCGGGCTTCCGCAACTGGAAACATCCACATCCCACTGACCTCGCCATGATGAACAAGCACCTTTTTCTCCTCCTTGCCGGAAGCGTCTCGGTCGCCCTCGTCGGGTGTCACCGTGACCCGGAGCAGGCGTCCGTCGCCCCTTCGTTGCCTCCGGTCAAAGTCACCGTGGCCATCGCCTCGGTGGGCACCGATCAGGCGGTCGAACAGGTCGTCGGCACCGTTCGCGCCCGCACCAGTGCGCTCGTTTCCGCCCGGGCGAGCGGCCGCATTCAGACGTTGCAGACGGCCATCGGAAAAAAGGTGAAGGCCGGCGAACTGTTGGCCGAGATCGACGCGGCCGAAATCGCGGCCCGCGCGGATCAGGCCAATGCGGGATTGGCGAACGCGCGACAGGAATTGGAACGCTATCGAAAGCTGCTCACTCAGCAGGCGGTGACGCAGTCCGAGTTCGACGCCGTGGAAGCCCGGCATCGCATCGCCAGCGCCGCCGTCAATGAAGCCGGCGCTCTGTTGAGCTACACCAGGGTTCTGGCTCCGTTCGACGGCGTTATCGCCCGCAAGCTGGCGGACGTAGGTGACCAGGCCGCCCCGGGACGGCCATTGCTCGAACTGGAATCCATCGGTGGACTGCGCTTCGAGTCCGACATCTCCGACGGGCTGGCCGGTCGAGTCCATCTCGGGGATCGGCTGCCGGTCTCCATCGATGGGATTGAGCGGCCAGTTGAGGCGACCGTCGCGGAAATCGCGCCGACAGCCAACGCCTTGAGCCGCACGGTTCCGGTGAAATTCGATCTTCCCGAAGTTCCAGGACTACGTGCCGGCCAGTTCGGCCGCGTGTCCATTCCGGTGACTGCCGGGATCAACGTCCGCGTGCCAGCCGGGGCGTTGCTGCGGCGCGGGCAGATGGAGATTGTTTTCGTGGTGAGGGAAGATCGGGCGCAATTGCGGCTCGTCAAATCGGGCAAACGCATCGGTGATACGATCGAGATTCTCTCGGGCATCGAGGAAGGTGAAGCCATCGTCATCGGAGGCCACGCCACGCTGAAAGAGGGACAACCGCTGGCGACGGAATGATTCGTCGGCGAACGGGAAACTCATGAAGGATCAGAACGATCAAATCGGTTTTGCGGGTCGCGTCGCCCGGACGTTCATCGACTCGAAACTCACGCCGCTGATCGTGGTCACGGCGGTGTTGCTGGGCGTGGGCGCGGTGTGGCTGCTGCCGCGCGAGGAGGAGCCGCAGATCAAGGTGCCCATGATCGACGTGATGGTCGGCATGCCCGGTTTCAGCGCGAAGGAAGTGGAGGAGCGCGCCGTGCGCCCGATGGAAAAGCTGCTCTGGGAAATCCCCGGTGTGGAGTACATCTATTCCATGTCCCGCTCGGGCGAGGGATTGGTGATCGTGCGTTTCAAGGTAGGCGAAGATATCGAGCACAGCCTGGTGAAATTGAACCAGAAACTGCAGTCGAATTTCGACCGCATTCCGCACGGGGTTTCCTTTCCGATCATCAAGCCGCGCTCTATCGACGACGTGCCGATCCTGGCACTCACGTTGCACAGCGAACGCTACGACCACCTCACGCTGCGACGGCTGGCGGTGGAGCTGGACACGGCTGTAAAGCAGGTGCCGCTGGTGGCCGAAACCACCATCATCGGCGGGGCCCGCCGGCAGATCCGCGTGCTGCTCGATCCCGTCAAACTTGCGGCCCGCAATCTCAGTCCGGTCGGAATCGTCCCGATGCTGCAGCAGGCCAACCGCCAGTATGCCGCCGGTGGCCTGACCTCCGGCAACCGCGAATTCGCCGTGGAGACCGGCGCTTTTCTCCGGAATGCCGAGGACGTGGCGAATGTGGTGATCGGTGTCTTCGGTGGGCGCCCCGTGCATCTAAAGGACGTGGCCGAAATCGTCGATGGCGCCGAGGAACCGCGCGACTATGTCTTTTACGGCGATCGTTCAGGAGAACAGCCGGCGGTGACGTTGAGTGTCGCCAAACGTCCGGGTGCCAACGCCATCACCGTCGCCGAACAGGTGCTGCGCAAGGTGGAAGCGTTGAAAGGCCACCTCATTCCAAACGACGTCACGGTTTCCGTGACGCGGCAATATGGCGAAACGGCGGCCGAGAAATCGAACGAGTTGCTGTTTCACATGGCAATCGCCGTGGTGGGAGTTTCGCTGTTGATCCTTTTCGTTCTCGGATGGCGCGAGTCGATCATCGTTGCGATCGCGATTCCCGCCACGCTCGCGCTGACGCTGCTGGTCTTTTATCTGTACGGGTTCACCCTCAACCGAATCACTCTGTTTGCGCTGATCTTCAGCATCGGCATTCTTGTGGATGACGCGATCGTGGTGATCGAAAACATCGTCCGCCATTTTCATCTTCCGCATAATCGTGGCCGTTCCTGGTCAGAGATCGCGGTTGAGGCGGTGGGCGAGGTGGGGAACCCGACCATCCTCGCGACCTTCGCCGTGATCTTCGCGGTATTGCCGATGGCCTTCGTCGGCGGCCTGATGGGGCCCTACATGAGGCCGATCCCGATTGGCGCAAGCGCCGCGATGGCGTTTTCGCTGGCCATCGCGTTCATCGTCACGCCGTGGGCGGCTGTTCGCGTGCTGCGCTGGGGCGGGAAGTACGCCGCCAACGGATCGGAGACTGATGGTGACCGGAATTGTTCGCCCGAGGTGGCTGACGAGACTGAACGCCCCCTCACCCCGGCCCTCTCCCCCGATGGGGGGGAGGGGGAAGGAGATAACGCCAACGGAAACTCCCATGACGTTGTGGAATCTTTCGCCGCTGAAAACGATTCTCCCTCTCCCGGGGGAGACGGCCGGGGTGAGGGGGACGGCGATTCTCGTAAAGCATCTGCCGTTCCATCTGCCACCAAGCATCATTCCACCATCGAACACGAAGAAGACGGATTCACCCGACTCTACCGGCGGATGATGGGACCGCTCATTCAGTCGAAACGCTGGCGTTGGACCTTTCTCACGGGCATCAGTCTGCTGTTGCTGGCCGCGATGGGAACGGTTGCGATTGGTTGGGTGAAGGTGAAAATGCTGCCCTTCGACAATAAGAGCGAATTCCAGATCATTCTCAACATGCCCGAGGGCAGCGCCCTGGAAAAAACCGCGCAGGTGGCTCGCGAGATTGCGGCCGCCGTCCGCGACGAACCGGAGGTGACCGACTACCAGATTTATGTCGGAACGGCCGCTCCCTTCAACTTCAACGGCCTCGTGCGGCATTACTTTCTCCGGCGCGGTGCCAATGTGGCGGATGTGCAGGTCAACCTGGCGCCGAAGCACGAACGCTCGGCGCAGAGCCATGAGATTGCGACTCGGGTGCGCCCGCTGGTAGCCGCGATTGCCGAGCGCCACGGCGCCCGCGTGGCTGTGGCCGAGGTGCCGCCCGGACCGCCCGTATTGCAGACCTTGGTCGCTGAGATCTACGGGCCCGATGAAGCGTCTCGCCAAACCCTTGCCCGCGAGGTCATTCGCATCTTCAACCAGACGGACGGCGTGGTCGATGTGGATTGGTACACCGAGGCCGATCAGCCAAAGACCCGGTTCGTGGTGGATACTGAGAAAGCCGCACTCCATGGCATCAGCACGGAAACGATCGCGCGGACGCTGCGCATCGCCGTGCAGGGAGCCTCGGTCGATTTGATTCATCAACCGGCCGAAAAAGAGGATGTCAATCTGATGGTCGAACTTCCCCGTTCCATGCGGTCCGTGCCCGAAGAGTTGCTGGCCCTGCGGGTTCGTTCCGGCGACGCCAACGCCCTGCCCGAACCGCGCGCCGCAGCCGAGCCTCCGCCGCTGATTCCCCTGCGTGAACTGGTACGTATTGAGCGCACTGTCATCGACAAGACGATTCATCACAAAAACCTCATGCCAGTCACCTACGTGATCGGCGACGTTGCCGGCGTGATCGAGAGTCCGGTGTATGCCATTGCCAGGATGAATGACGCATTGAAGAAACTTGATGGACGTGATTTTGGCGGCACGGCCGAGCGGGTGAAAATCCACAACGCCAACCAGCCCTTCTCCGACCGGCAGCCCGCCATCAAATGGGACGGCGAATGGCACATCACGATCGAGGTGTTTCGCGACCTTGGCACCGCGTTCGGTGTGGTCTGCGTGTTGATCTACGTGCTGATGGTGGGGTGGTTTCGTTCCTTCCTGACGCCGCTGGTCGTGATGGCCGCGATTCCGTTTTCACTGGTGGGCATCCTTCCCGCGCATGGCGGCATGGGAGCCTTTTTCACCGCCACCTCGATGATTGGATTCATGGCGGGTGCCGGGATTGTCGTCCGCAACTCGATCATCCTTGTGGACTTCATCGAGCTGCGCCTGCGCGAAGGAATGCCGTTGGTGGAGGCGGTCGTTGATGCCGGAGCCGTGCGTTTCCGTCCCATGTTGCTGACCGCGCTGGCGGTCGTGGTGGGCGCCACCGTCATTCTGGCCGATCCGATATTTCAGGGCCTCGCCATCAGCCTGATGGCCGGGGAAATCGCCTCACTGCTCATCAGCCGCATGGCCGTACCGGTTCTGTACTTCATGGTCTGGCGGAATCAGGCGCGAAAGGAGATGGCAGCGTGAATCTGTGCTATTCGGAGAATGGGTTGCTTTTTTCAAAACTTGCCCCAGATTCTCAGTCGCGAAAATGAAGACGATTAAATTGATTACCTTCGGCACAGCCCTGGCTTCCGCGCTTTTTCTTTCCGCCTGCGGCGGCGGGCACGATCATGATCACGACGGGCACGACCACGAGGGCCATGACCATGGCGCCCACGAGAAGAAACCGGCTGAAGCGGAAGTCGATCCCGCAGTCGCCAATGCCAAACCGTATCCGCTCGAAGTCTGCATCGTGGGCGGCGAAAAACTCGGCTCCATGGGAAAACCCGCGTCGCTCGTACACGAAGGGCAGTTGGTGAAATTCTGCTGCGAAAGCTGCATTGACGACTTCAAGGCGGACCCGGGCAAATATCTGGCCAAGCTGGCGAAGAAGTAATCCGCCGGGCTGCCGCCAGATTCCGATTCAAGCATGCAAACGCTGGCGGCTTCTCAGGCCGGTTGCCACGGATACCGATAATTTACTTCGAGCAAATCCGCCGCTCCTTTGTCGCCATTGATGGTTTCCGTTTTCGGATCCCATTTCAGTTTCCTGCCGACAATTGCAGAGATATGTCCCAGATGACCCGGCGTAATGGACCGATGACCGGTCTCCGCCGGACAGATACATTCCTTCCGCGCTTTCACCCCTTCGACGAAGTTGCGCGTGTGATCCGCTGACTGGTAGGCCCTGATTTTGCCCGGTCTGAAGTCCTTTTTGAGCCATTCTTTTTTCGAGGCATTGAGCTTGCCACGATCAACGGATATCCATCCGTCATCGCCAATCCACTTCGTTCCCATCGGATTGCGGGATGAAATTCTAATCTCGATGCCACCGGCGTATTTGCTGACCACATCGAAATCTACGGGGGCGTTATAGACCGTTGTCTTCGGCCAGGTCCAGTTGACGGCCTCGACTTCGACCGGACCGCTCTTGTCCATTCCGAGACCCCAATGGGCGATGTCGTTGTGGTGCCCAATCCAGTCCATCAACTGCCCGCCGCCATACGACAAGTGCCATCGCCAGTTGCGATGATGTCGCGCCGGAATGTAGGGATGCAGCGGACTCGGCCCACACCACGAATTGTAATCCAGATTCGCGGGTGCATCCTGTATTCTTTCGTCACCCAGCGATTCAACATGGCCCGGTGGTAAACCAACTTCAACGCGCCGCACTTTTCCGATCACGCCATTGAGCACAAGCTCGACCGCCTGATGAAAATTCCCCGTTGAGCGCTGCTGCGATCCCGTCTGAAAAATCGCTTTCCGCTTCGCCACTTCCCGATAGAGCGATTGACCTTCACGGAACAGGTGCGTCATGGGTTTTTCGCAGTAAACGTCCTTGCCACTGCGCAATACCTCCAGCGCCTGCAATGCGTGCCAGTGATCCGGCGTGGCGACGATCACCGCGTCGATGTCTTTGCGCGCGCACAGATTGCGAAAATCCTGATAAATCTTGCAGCCCCGGTAATCCCCACCCCGTTCGCCCTTGGCGTAATGATCCTCCACAACTTTTCTTGCGGGCATCGTTCCGAATCGCGGTGTGCTCTTGCCCCATTCGCCGTCACGCCAATGCTCGCTCTGCACATCGCACAACGCGACCATCTGTACATCTGGTTGATTGAGAAACGATCGCATGACGCTTGACCCGCGACCGCCGAGACCGATCGCGCCCATCGTAATGCGATTGCCTGGCGCATTCTTCCCGAAAACGGACGACGGAACGATCGCGGGCGCCATGGCACCGGCCGTTGCAGTGCGGAGAAAACTACGGCGATTGATAGAGGAGTTTTGCTTCATGGTGAGTTCTTGAGATCAACCATGAAAACGAGACGATGAAAATCAATTTGTTTTCATCGGGAACCCGGCGCGATTCCAACCGAATCGATTGCCCCGGTCGGAAGCACGGCAGATTCAAACAAACGCTTGCGCCGAAAAGTCACATCCTTAATATTGCGCCTCCCCTTATTGGGGCGGAGTAGCCAAGTGGTAAGGCAGGGCTCTGCAAAAGCCCCATTCGTCGGTTCGATTCCGACCTCCGCCTCCAG